>JAYUXG010000214.1:0-1780 GCA_043753125.1 Saprospirales bacterium
ACACTGATGCGGTGCTTGCCCAGGAAGTTGAACAGGGCACTGTTGGCATCGAGGCTGCCAAACACATAGAGGTTTTCCAGTCCCTCTACGGGGATGAACTTCGGCGGCTGGTCCTGTCCCTGCTCGTTTTTGGGGATGAAGCGCAGGGTGTTGTCCTGGCGCTCGAGGCGACCGGGGTTGAAGAGGTAGTAGGTGTCTTTCATAAGTTGGTGGCGTGATGTCTTAGATATGCCATGTTTCAAAAACATGGCATATCTGGTGCGAAGCTCCATCTAACGGCTGGCAGAAAACTGCACCATTAGTCTTCAATCATCAAGTGTTCAATAGATTTTAAATCTAAATACTGCCGGTGGCATTCTTCAAACGATGCCCTTGAATCAAACCAAGCCAGTACCTGTGCCCGCTGTAGTCTCGTACTGCCCTCTGACAGGATGGAATGGTATGAACTATAAGGCCAGTCCTGGAAATCAGCGCATATTCCGTGTAATTGTGCATTGGCATGGACATAATAGATCAGGTTAATAAGATGTCCATCGGCATGGACTTTGCGCCGTTTAAAATTCTTCTGAAACAAACTGCCAACCCGGTCTTTCTGTTTATTGATGGCCTTGGCGTAGGCGATGAAGAACCGGCGAAATAGTTCGCTGACAATGTCGCCCTCCCCTAGATTTTCTAAATCCTGTTGGGTTGGGAAATCTATTGTGTCAGGTACGCCCGTCAGAGCGGGTACCATTTCCGCTTTCGGCTTGATGCGAACTACCAGGTGAAAATGATTAGGCAAAAGGTTGTACACGTAGGTATCTAACACCTGCGCCAAGTACAAAGCGTACTTTCGGAGGAAGTAAGGGTAGTTCTCCGGTTTGATGAAAATGTTTTCCCGGTTGTTGCCCCGATTATAAATGTGATAACAACTGCCAGGTTCGAGCGGCGGAAAATAGTCGGTCATAAAAGTGTGGTTTATGCTGTTTTCGTTGGTATTTTGCGCTTTTAGACATTCCATCCCGAGTGATCGGGATGGAATGTCTGCGGGTGGGAGCCAGTGCAAGCTAGGTGCCTTTCACCCGTCCTCGCCGATGTAGCACAAGTCGTAGTAAGCGCATTTCTTGCAAAAGGGCTTGCGGATGACGGGCGGGCAGACTTCCTGGGCCACGATGCGTTGCACTTCTGCTTCCCAGTTTTCTATCATCGGCAGGTCGGCGGCGGTAAGCGGGGCCACGGGTTCGGTCTGGCGCAGGTCGGGATATTCGATCAGGCCGGAGGCGTCTGTGGCACCGTGCCGGTGCAGTTTGTAGAGGTAGTACTGCACCTGGGCGCGGTGGGCGGTTTCGATGGCCCGCCCGCGCTTGGTCTCGTGGACGGTGCGGGTACGGGGGTCATAAAAGTCTATTTTGATGCCATCCAGTTCGACTTGGGTGTATTGATCGGAGCGGCGTTCGTAGGTCGTCTCACCGATGAGTTTGCCTTCGGCTACTAAGTCGCTGGTGTGTTCCATGCGGATTTCGTGGGCGTGGAGCCAGAGCTTGCGGCGGCAGGTGTGGAGATAGGATATGAGGGTGGCGGTGGTAGTCATGGTGGAAATAATATGGCCAAAATGATTGTATCTTTGTGTGGAAAGTCTCTTTTATGCAACTGGAACAAGACATTATTGCGGTCATCCGTCAGTACTTTGCTACGCAACCCGTGCTACGCGCTTATCTGTTCGGCTCTTTTGCACGGGGCGAGGCGGATGAGCAAAGCGATATAGATGTACTAGTAGAACTCGACTACTCGCAGGGCGTAG
>JAYUXG010000215.1:0-1775 GCA_043753125.1 Saprospirales bacterium
GAGCCGCTGGAAGACATACAACCCATCGAGACTATCCACGCGGGCGGCGGGTTTTCCAACAGTCGCCTGTGGGTGCAGATGCTGGCCGATATTTTTCAAAAGCCGGTGTGCCTGGATGGTCGTGGGGTAGATGCCTCGATTCTGGGTGCTTTGCGGGTAGCCTGTCAAGCATTGGGCTTGCCAGATTTGGTTGATCGTCAGCAAGTTACGATGGTGCAACCGGATAAGGCACCAGCTGCGACGTATGCGAGAGCCTATGCGCGATTTGCGCAGTTGTCGATGGGCTAACTACTCAACAATTCCAACAATTTCAACACTTTCCCAATGATTCTGCTCGATGGAAAATTGCTTTCCGAAACCATCAAAGACGAACTGACTCTTGCGGTGGCGGAGCTGCGTACGCAAGGAAAAAAAGTGCCGCACTTGGTCGCGGTATTGGTGGGTGAAAACCCGGCCAGCCAAGTGTATGTGCAGAGCAAGATCAAAAGCTGCGAACAGGTTGGTTTTAAAAGCAGCCTTGTACGTCGCGACAGCAATGTGACGGAGGCCGAACTGTTGGCTATTGTACGCCAACTGAATGAGGACCCGGAGGTGGATGGTTTTATTGTGCAATTGCCTTTGCCCAAACACATCAGCGAAGAGCAGATTACGCTGGCCATTGACCACCGTAAGGACGTGGATGGTTTCCACCCCATTAATGTGGGGCGCATGACCCAAGGGCTACCTTCTTTTTTGCCCGCCACGCCCTTTGGCATTTTGGAAATGCTGCGGCGTTATCAGATTGAGACCGCCAGTCGGCACTGCGTGGTAGTGGGACGCAGCAACATTGTGGGTACGCCAATTAGTATTTTGCTTTCCCGCAAGGGTTATCCGGGCGATTGCACGGTGACGCTCACGCATTCGCGCACCAAAGACCTGGCCGCAGAAGTCCGACGAGCCGACATTGTGGTAGCCGCAATTGGTATTCCCAATTTTATTCAAGGTGATTGGGTGAAAGCAGGTGCAGTGGTTATCGATGTGGGCATCAACCGCATAGTGGACGAGAGCCGAAAATCAGGGACGCGGTTAGTGGGCGATGTTGATTTTGAGGTAGTTGCGCCTAAATGCAGCTACATTACGCCAGTGCCGGGTGGGGTGGGATTGATGACAGTAGCGGCTTTGTTGATGAATACTTTGAAAGCTTGTCGGGGGGATATCTATGGATAAATACTGTACTGGTGCTAAACCTGCCGACATATAAAAACGCGGCCCCTACTTTGGTAGAGGCCGCGTTTTCTATTTTTTATGGAATGAACTCGCTGTTTATTTCAGGTTGAATCCGCCCGTACCTACGAGATAGCCTTTGTTATAGACTTCCACATTGTACTTGCCTTTTACGAAGTTCTGACCAGGCTGCCAGCCACCGCATACTTGCGCTTCCCCGTTGGTATAATTAGTGGTCGCGGTAGTTGTATAGCGGAACTCGGACTCGCTCTTTTTATCGGTCGAAACGCCGGAACCCATGCTTTCAATAGCCAAAGGGGCACCGGTTGGGTCAATGATGCGCAGATAGAAGGTCTCTTCACCAGCCGGAACCACTTCATTTGGCTCGGTCATGAAGCAGATGCTCAATTTATCGACGTTCTTGGCTTTGGCTTTGGATTTTTCCTTACCGTTGCTGCGTACATCCACCGATTTGATGGTAATGTTTTTCACCCGGATAGCGGAGGCAATGTCCACTTTCTTAGCCAGTTGGGTACGCTCGGTTTCCAGTTGGGTTTTTTCGCTGACCAAAG
>JAYUXG010000216.1:0-1773 GCA_043753125.1 Saprospirales bacterium
GGCCCCTTTTTTCAGGCGAAAAATTTGTCCTTGTTCTACCGCTGCGGGTAGCACAATCAGCAGATCGGCGGGATTATCCCGGTAGGAGACGGCGGTGATGACCAGCCCTTCCGGCTGGCTGGTGGGCAAGTCTTTCATGGAATGCACCGCCAAATCAACCTCGCCACGCAACAGCGCGTCCTCAATCTCTTTGGTGAAGAACCCCTTGCCTTCCAGCTTGTCAAAGCCCAAATGCTGTACCAGATCGCCCTGGGTTTTGATGATGACCAACGTACTGGCCACGCCAATGCGGGCCAGTTCGGCCTGGGTAAATTCGGCCTGCCAAAGGGCCAGTTTGCTGCCACGGGTTCCAATGCGAAGCATAAAGTAAATTTTTTGGAGGGTGCAGGTATTTTAATATTGATCAAAGTACTTGATAATCAGATACTTGATCAAATACTCAAATTTTCACAACAATATGTTGACATTAAATCTTCTTATTTCACCACACCACAAACTCCGTCCGCCGGTTGCGCGCCCGGCCCTCCGTCGTGTCGTTGGTTTCCATGGGTTGGGTTTCTCCAAAGCCCTTGGAACGCAATCGCTCGGCGGACACTTTTTTCTGCGCCATGTAGCCCAGTACCGAGCGGGCGCGATTTTCGGACAATGTGAGGTTGCTGCGGTCATCGCCCACGTTGTCGGTGTGGCCGTTGATCTGGATACGCAAAGTAGGCGACTCGGTGAGCAGGGCGACCAGGCGGTCCAGTTCGGTGGCCGATGCGGGCAGCAATTCAGCGGAGCCTGTCTCAAAAAAGACATTGCGCAGCACAATAGGTTTGCCACCAACTGCCGCCGAATCGAGGTTAATGGGCTGCAAATCAATATTTAAAGAAAATGGTTCTTTGAAGGTGGCGGTCTCCACCAGATTAAAATTTTCGGAGTAAAACAAATATTTTTCCTTACTTACGTTTAGCGCGTAGTCCGTCCCGGCGGGCAAACAGACCAGGGTAGTACCATCCTTTTTGGTAAACGCCGATACGTAGGACTGGCCTGTTTTCAGATCGATAAAGTCCACCTTGGCCACGATGGGGTAGCCAGTGAGGGCATCATGCACTTTGGCACGGGCGTAGGTGACCGGGCGCGGTCGGGCGTGTTCCGGCAGCTCGAAGGAGTACATATCCAACCGGCCCTGTCCGCCGGGGCGGTTGGTGGCGTAGTAAGCCGTGCGTCCGTCCAGGCTGACCGTCAGCATCACGTCTTCGCCCTTGGTATTGATCGGGTAGCCGATATTCTGCGGGACACCCCACGTACCATCGGGTTGGCGGCGGGAAAAATAAATGTCCTTGCTACCCATGCCCGGCAGACTATCGGAGCTGAAATAGAGCGTTTGCCCGTCCGGGTGCAGGAAAGGGGTTTGGTCTTCCCCACCAGTGTTCAGCAGTGGGCCAAGATTTTCGGGCCTGGTCCATTTTCCATTGGCCTGGCGGGTCGTTTGCCAGAGGTCAATCTTACCGCGTCCGCCGGGGCGATTGCTGCTGAAAACGATTGTTTTTCCATTGGCACTGATAGTTGGCTGGGCTTCCCAACTGGAAGAATTAATGGTGTTGCTGAATGGCGAGGCCGTCGTCCAGCCTTCCGCTTTCCATTGGCTCCAGTAAAGGTCGCAACTGCCCTGCGAGCCATCGCCGCGACGGTCACAAGCGGTGAAAGCGATCCAAGAGCCGTCGGCACTGATGGCTTGCGCACCTTCGTTCTCGACAGTGTTCACGCCTTTGAGCGGCTCGGCGGGCTGCC
>JAYUXG010000217.1:0-1773 GCA_043753125.1 Saprospirales bacterium
CCGCCGGTTGTGTCTTGGCCGACACCTTTATTATAGTAGTGAATCTGGTGGCCAATTCTTCCTCTGCCGACACCACCATTTGCCCCGGCGAAAGCCTAACCTACGCCGTTCCCGGCTTCGATTTCTACTTGTGGGCACCTGCGACGGGTTTGAACTGTGACACCTGCGCAACGGTCGTCATAGCCCCAACCGCCACCACCACTTATACTTTGCTGGCGCAAAACGCCGACGGCTGTGTGGCGACGGACACCTTCACTGTGACAGTCAGTACAGTAGCGGACATTCAATTGGTAGACAACACCATTTGCCCCGGCGAAAGCATGACCTACGCCGTTCCCGGCTTCGATTCCTATTCGTGGACCCCTGCAACGGGGTTGAACTGCGACACTTGTGCGACGGTCGTCATAGCCCCAACCGCCACCACCACTTATACTTTGCTGGCGCAAAACGCCGATGGCTGTGTGGCAACGGATACTTTTATCATGACGGTCAGTACAGTCGTGGACATTCAATTAGCGGACACCACCATTTGCCCCGGCGAAAGCCTGACCTACGCTGCTTCTGGTTTCGTTACCTATTCGTGGACCCCTACGACCGGGTTGGACTGCGACACCTGCGCGATGGCCACCATAACTCCAATTAACACAACGACTTATACCTTGTCGGCGCAAAACGCCGATGGCTGTCTGGAGACCGATACCTTCACTGTAACAGTCAGTTTGGTACCTAATATTCATTTTGCCGATACCACTATTTGTTCCGGCGAAAGCGTGATCTACGCTGATTCCGGCTTCGACTCGTATATCTGGACACCCGCCACGGGTTTGAGCTGTAGCCCTTGTGCAACAGTGGTCATCACTCCGACCAGCAGCACCACTTATACTTTGTTGGCGCAAAACACCGATGGCTGTGTACAGACCGACACCTTTATAGTGACGGTAAGCCCGCTGCTGACCCGCACCGAGGTGATTGAATTCCTCCCGGGCGACACGGTCACGCTGGGGGGCCTCTCCTACACCCAACCCGGTACAGTCATGCTCGCCCTGCCCGCAACAATCGGCTGCGACACACTGGTGAGATATACGCTACGCTTCCAGACCGACGTCGTTATTACCTGCACGGATGAGGTCGTGGTCACCATTCCAGTTGGCACTACCCAGGCCATCGTGGACTTCACCCTGCCGACGGCGGTGACCAACTGTCCGGGTGGCGCGTTAACTTTTCTGCGGCTGAACAGCCCCCCGGGCAGCAATCTTTTCCCAATAGGTACGACCAAAGTGTGCTACCGGGTCACGGACGCCTGCGGCAACAGCGACACCTGCTGCTTCGACGTACGGGTCATGGTACTCATGCCGCCGTGCGCTGTCAGGACCAACGGATGCCTGCGCTACGAACTGTTTCCTATCAAACTGGACAGTGTGGGCAATCGTCGTTACACGATCCGGGTGGTGAACAATTGCGCGGAGGCACTGCTGTACACCGCTTTTGAAGTGCCGGGCAGCGTAGTGGCACTCTCTCCGGTGGAGGCCTCCATATTCACAGCGGCGAGTGGCCGCACTTACGAGGTCCGCAATCCCAACTTTTCCCCGTTTTACTCGATCCGGTTCAAGGCCCAGCCTGCGACCTTGCTCCAGCTGGGTGCGGCAGACTTGTTTACATACACCTTGCCCCAACAGAGTATGCCCAGCTATATCAACGTCACGTCCCGGCTCCAAAATGGACAGTTTTACCCAGCCGTCCTGAACACCTTTGAATGTCCTGTACAGCCCTATC
>JAYUXG010000218.1:0-1770 GCA_043753125.1 Saprospirales bacterium
TGGTATTTGCAGAAAATAACGCCCCGGCTAAAAAAATACGAGGTGGAAAACCTCAACAACTACGATCTGCTGGTCGGCATCACTGCCCGCGACGTCGAACGTTTCCACCAACTGGGCCTCCGCCGCCCAACCACGGTGACGCCCATTGGTCTGGACTGTCGCGACTATCGACCGGATTACACCAGTTTTCAACGGCCGCTTAGCCTGTCATTCATTGGTTCACTCGACTGGATGCCCAACCAAGAGGGGCTAAAGTGGTTCCTCGACCAAGTCTGGACGCCGCTGTTGGCCCCCCGGTTTCCCAAGCTCACTTTCCACATCGCCGGGCGCACCGCCCCCGACTGGCTCCGTCGGCTGCGCATGGAGCGCGTACATTTTCATGGGGAAGTGGTCAGCGCGCCCGATTTTATCAACCAGCATTCCGTGATGGTGGTGCCGCTGTTGTCGGGCGGCGGGATGCGGGCCAAGATTTTGGAAGGCATGGCTGTCGGCAAAGTCGTGCTGTCCACCCGCATCGGCATGGAGGGCATCGAAGCCCGGCACAAACAGGAAGCCCTGCTGGCCGACGCGCCGGAAGAATTTGCCGCCGCTTTGCAGTGGTGCTACGACCAACCGGACGGATTGGCGGCGATGGGCCGCCGCGCCCAGGCTTTTTGCACGGAAAATTACGATAACCGCGAAATCGGGCGGCGTTTGTTGCAGACCTACCGTGGCTTGTTGCGGGCTGCCCCCGTGTTCGGTTAGGGACGAGTTTACGAAACTTTCAGCGTTTCGTAAACGTAATACTCCTTCGCCACGTTTAAAAGTGCTGCTGCCTTTATGAAACCTCGAAGGTTTCGTAAACGGGTTTCCACGTTTTTAAAACATAAAAGGCTCATTTTGAACAAGTTATTTTTATTGATAGTGCGCATGATAAAAGTTCGCACAGTTTGCCTCTTAGCATTTGCTTCGCTGATGCTCCTGCACAATGTACAGGCGCGAACGGCCACAGCAACCAGTGACATCATTCATCGTTCATTATTCATCATTAACCCTGCCCCGCCGGACACCTTTACCGCCACCCTCACGTTGTCCGATTCCATCATTTGTCCCGGGGAGTGTGTGCGGCTAACCATCGGTGAGCTGCCGCCAGGGGTGATGATTAGTTTTATACTGCCATCCGGTGGTCAACCCGACCCTACACAGCCGGGCGTATTGTGTTTCATACAGCCTGGCACGTATACCGTGACGCTGCGGGCCGAAAAGGTAGGGGACTCCACGCAGCTGGTGTCGCAATCGGTCAAAGTAATGGCCATGCGCGACGAGTTCCCCAACGCTTTCACGCCCAATGGGGACCAGGTGAACGACACCTACCAACCGCTTTTCCGCTGTCCGGTCATCACTACCAATTTTGCCATTTATAATCGTTGGGGACAGGCCGTGTTCAATAGCCATGACCCAAAAGGAGCTTGGGATGGCACCGTGGATGGCGAACCGGCCCCCGCCGATGTCTATGGCTGGCGGTTGGAGTACGAGGCTCTGCGCGATAACGTCCGGCAGACCATCACCGAGAAAGGCCAGGTCAGCCTGCTGCGATGAATATTGCCGGGTTGGGTCGGACAGGCATTTGGCTAGGGGTATTTTTTTTGCTCGTGCTGCTGTACGCCGTTTGCTACGCTCCCTATGGCATCAACGAAACCGACGGTGGATTTCTCACTGGCTTGGCTTGGCAGGTGGTGCAGGGCAAAGTGCTTTACCACGATTTGGTCTACGTCCGCCCGCCGCTGCCGG
>JAYUXG010000219.1:0-4573 GCA_043753125.1 Saprospirales bacterium
GGCCAGTACTTGGGCTACCATTTTCTCATCCGAAGAGGTTGGATACAGGCTATATGTGCCGGGAAAATCGATCAATTCCGCTTCCTCGCCGTTGGCAAATCGAAGTCGGCCCACTTTGATGTCCACCGTAACGCCGGGAAAATTACCTGTCTTTTGCCGTAGGCCGGTCAACTGGTTGAACACCGTGGACTTGCCACTGTTGGGATTGCCGACCAGAGCGATTTTGCGGAACCTGCGCACACCGTTGATCATATTTCCAGCAGAATGCTCGCCGCTTCTTCCTCCCGCAACGCCATGCGAATGCCATCTACTTTTATGTAATAGGCCGAGCCGAACGGGGCATGACGCACCAGTTCGATGCGCGTACCGGGCAATACGCCCATCGAAGTAAGTTTGCAGGCCAATTCCGGGTCGGAAAAGGCGATGGTAAGCGCACTTTCGTGCAATTTCAAATCAAGGATGGTACGGTAGCGGCGTTGCATAAAGCGGTGGTGAACGAGGTGGGCTGCGGGAAGTAGTATTGATTTAGATAAAATCTAAACAAGGCAAAAGTAGAAGTTGTTTTGAAAATAAAAAAGGAAAAACCGGTAAGCATTGTGTCACATCAATAACAGACTTGGAATAGGTTCCGGCATCATGCTGTAACGAAGGCATTACTTCCTGTTGCGGGAATTAAGAGCGTCATCATTTGTCATTCATCATTTATCATTGAGTTATGTTTACCGGCATCATCGAAGCCCTCGGCACCGTCCGCGCCGTTGAAAAGGACCGCGCTAATCGGCATTTTTTGGTCGAAAGCACCATTTCCAACGAATTGAAGATCGACCAAAGCCTCAGCCACGACGGGGTTTGCCTCACTGTAGTCGGCCTGGCCCCTAACACCCATACCGTGACTGCGGTGGAAGAAACGCTGCTTCGTAGCAACTTGGCCAACTGGCAGCCCGGTAGTCTGATCAACTTGGAGCGCTGCCTGCCGATGGGCGGACGGCTGGACGGACATATCGTACAGGGCCATGTCGACACAGTAGCCACTTGCCTGGAAGTAGTGGAAACCGGTGGTAGTTGGCGATTTACTTTTCGCTACGCGCCACACCCGGAGCATTTGCTGGTAGACAAAGGGTCGGTCTGCCTCAATGGCGTGAGCCTCACCGTGGTAGAGCCACAAGACGACCAATTCAGCGTGGCGATCATTCCTTACACCTGGGAGCATACCAATTTTCGCAGTCTCGCGGTCGGCCACACGGTCAATATTGAGTTTGATATTATTGGCAAATACATTGCCCGGCATTTAGCCGCTTACGGGCGTTGATTGGGCAAATGCACCTACTTGTTTGACTAATTCTTACATGATTTAGTTGTATTCACAAGCGGCAATGATTCATAACTTATAGCTCATAATTTCCGATCGCCGCCACCAATACGCCAAGGCCATCCCAGTCACCAAATCCCAGATGCCCCACCACGCGGCGATAAGGGCCATGCCGCCCAGGCCATTGAAAAAGCGAAAAATGAGCAACAGGCCCAGTGCGGTGTTGTGTACCCCCGACTCGAATGCCAAAGTGCGGCAGTCCGACATGGGCAGCTTCGCTAGACGCCCCAACCCATAGCCCGCACCGATTCCGGCCAAATTGTGGATGGCTACCAGCACAAATACAAAGCCTAAGTAATTGGCCATGTTTTGCAAGTTGCCCAAAACGGCCAAGGCCAGGATAGTGAAAAAAAGCAGTAGCGAGAGTCGTTGCACCCAAGGCCTGAGCTTGGCGACCACCTTGGGGAAACGAGCGTTGAGCAGCATTCCCGCTGCCAACGGCAACACGATCAACTGCAAGATAATCAACGCCATATCCATAAACCCCAGTTCGAAGGATTTGCGCAGCGTGTCCGACTCCGGGATGAAGCGCGACCAAAAAAGAAATCCGCCGGGTGTAATTATCGTAGCGGACATGATAATGATCGCGTTTAGCGTAACCGACAGGGCCACGTTGGCGCGGGCGAAATGCACCAGAAAATTGGTCATATTGCCCGAAGGACACATACTAACCAACACCATCCCCATCGCCACGCTTACCGGGGGGTGAAAGACGGCGATAATAGCCAAAGTCAGCAACGGAAACAACAGATATTGGGCGGCCAAACCGACCAGTACCGAGCGAGGAAAATCCACCACCTTGCGGAAGTCGGCGAGCCGCACATCCAGCGCAACGCTAAACATAAGGAACGCCATCGCCACATTGAGGACGATCATCTGCTGTGGATTGAAAGCAATGTGCAGGGTATCGACAGGATGCATAGTAGCGGGTGGTTATCAGTTATTGGTGAATAGTGCCATAAATGCTTGGTTGTCAAAACGTTCCAAACGAGCAGTAAAACAGGCAACAAGATAGTGACCCATCGCTGGCTTTTTGTACTGCCCGTTTCGTGCTAATCGATGCAAGAGACGCAAACAACATACCCTAAGCAGCGATTTTTTCGTTTTCCGTATCTGATGGAAGGCGTACCTTCGGCTTACATCAGCCCTGAATCAGAACCATCACCTGCTGTATCCATCCGTTGAGCGAGACTGATATTATCCGGGGTTGTCTGCGCGGGTCAGCGCAAAGCCAGCGACTTTTGTACGAGCGTTTTGCCGACAAAATGTACGCAGTCTGCCTGCGCTATGCGCGTACCCAGGCGGATGCGGCAGACATTTTGCAGGAGGGATTTGTGAAGGTGTTCACCAAGCTGGGCCAGTTCCAGTTCCAAGGGTCGTTCGAGGGGTGGGTGCGGCGCATTATGATCCATACGGCGTTGCGTACCTATCAGCGGCAACGCTTTGGCATGGAGCAATCGGGTTACGAACACCTGCCCGAAGCACCCGTGGAGCCGGAAGCCTTGGCGATGCTCTCAGAGGCGGAGCTGCGGCAGATGATCAACGGCTTGCCCGATGGCTACCGCGCGGTGTTCAATTTGGTGGCCATTGAGGGCTATTCCCACGCCGAAGCAGCCGAGCTGCTGAACATACAGGAAAGCACTTCGCGGTCACAGCTAACCAAAGCCCGTCGCTGGCTGGCGGAGCAATTGAGGCTGTTGCAGCAGGTTAGTTTGGAAGAGGTCGATAAGCGTTGAAGAAGATGCAGAACCTTATTTCTTTCGGTTTTCAGGTAACCGAAAGTGTCCAAACCTTTTTGATTACCCATACCGTCCTTGTTTGATGGACAAATTGCAGCTTATCCGGAGGAAGAATCGGGGCAAGCTATGATTTCAGATTTTCGATGTTAAAAAATGGAACAGCCGCCTAACCTAGATCAGTTTTTCCGCGAACGCCTGCACGATGCCGACGCGCCCCCGCCCGCCTTTGTGTGGCCTCGGGTGGAAGCGGAACTGCGCCGTCGCCGTCGCCGGTTTTTTCTGTGGCTATGGCTGGGGGCAGGCTTGGCCGGGGCCGGACTTTGGGGCCTGTGGCGAGTGGATACCCCAACTACTTCGTCTTTTACTGTGGCACCAAAAGTAGAGCAAAGGTCTGCTTTCGAGTGGTTCCAACTAGATAAGCAAGCTGAAGGAAGCACCCGCAGCACTAGGGCCATACCTATTTATCCAAGCCAACCGGCGGATGCCCAAAACAACAGCAAATCAAAATCTCCCCAAGCACTTGTTTCGCAGTCAACTGGCCCCACCAAAACACGACTTCGGCCCATGGCAGCACAGGTTACCACCTCTCCTGTTGCTTCCCTGATTTCTGCCGAAAAAGGCAGTTTGGCACCTGCGCTCGTCGAAATCGCATCGCTTGCGCCTGTTGCTGCCCCCGTATCATTTCTGCCCAAGTTGGAAAGCAGCATAATGTTGCCTACGCCCGGTCTTGTTTTGCCGAAGGCGAAACCCTTCCTTTTCAAGAAGAAAAAGCCGCTCAAAAACTGCTATGATTTTGCCCGGCATCCGCAGGTTTGGCTGGTCGATGCCTATGTAGGTCCGTCGCTGCCGCAACGCCAGTTAACGGCCACACAAACTGAATTTGACGACTACCTGCAACAGCGGCGCGGTACCGAACGAGGTAGTTGGGCCTTTAATGGGGGGTTACGTGGTTCTTTGGTTTTCAAGCAGCATTTCCTGCTGCGCACCGGGGTACATTATGAGCAAATGACTGAAGTATTCGAGTACGCCGACCCCGATTTTTTGAAGGTCTCCATCGTATATTTGACGAAATACATTGACAATTTGCCAGTGACGGTCATTGATACCATAGTAGAGTACGGAGAGCACCAAGTAAAGACATACAATCGCTTTGGGATGCTCGATGTTCCCTTGCTGGTTGGCGCGGAATTTCGCCACGGACGGGTAGGCATAAGCCTTCAAGCGGGTGCTTCCCTGAATGTCTGGTTCTGGAAGCGCGGCACCATTCTTAATGCGCAGGGTAATCCCGAAAGATTTACGCCGGGTGATCCTGTTGCCAGGCCCGTATTCCGCCAGCGGGCCGGCTGGAGTGCCACGGCTAGTACCCAAATGTTTTACCATTTGCGCCCACGGGTGCGCGTATTTGCCGAACCCTATTATAGCCGTTCTTTCCGCCCTTTGACGCTTTCCGGCCAGCCCATTGCCC
>JAYUXG010000220.1:0-4569 GCA_043753125.1 Saprospirales bacterium
GCGTTTTTGAAGGAATAAATATTTAACCCCTTTCAACTTTTTCGCCCGCTACTGCCCGATTGGACAACGGGCTTTTTAATCGCTGCCTTGCGTGCAGCCGACTTGACCACTGGCTTCTTACGCGGCGGCAACAACTCCGGTCGGTATTCAAAGTGCATGGTATCATAGTGGTACCACTTCCCACCCCAGATGAAGCCGTGCCGCTCAAATATCTCTACGATCTCCAGCGGGACGGAGTTGCGCCATTGCAGGTTTTGCTCCACCGAATCCAGCTGCCAGTCGTCGCGATGGTCCCATTTCCAGTATTCAGAGTGGGCCGTGTTAATATCGATGGCCATCCCGAAGGAGTGGGCACTTTGGCGGGTAGTGCCCATGATGTTGCGCCAGTTGAATGTGCCGCCGATGTCGGTCACATAGGGGCGTAGGTGCGGCTTGGCCGCCAGTTCGTTGGCCACGGCCTGCAAGTGCCGATTTACACCGTTGACCGAGGTGACCCAGATGCGTTGGGTGCGGCCCTGCTGCTTGGCAGGCCAGAGGATTGGCACCAGGCGGCTTTTCGCTTGCGCTTCACTGCTGCCGTACATTTTCCGGAAAAAAGCTTGGCAACGGAAGGTGCCGGGGTCACAATTGTAGGTGGGCGTATCGGTCGGGAGGCCAGCCGTGTAGAGCAGGCCGTTCATCTGGTCTTCCAGGTCGGTAGAGTCGAAGGTCTCGTCCTCGGTCTTCAACAGACCATCGTCGTAGAGCATCTTGGTGCCGTCCTTCCAGATAATATGGTTGTCCGTATAACCTTTTAAGTATCGTGGGTACGCCTGAATAAGGCGAAGCATACCGGGGGCAGGCGTGGCTTCGGCTTTGGTAGCTGCTGTTTGTGTGTGGCCAATCAGGACGCCGAAGGTTAGTAGTATTAAAAACAAGTATTGCATACATCCAGAACGTTGCACAAAGGTATGATCGTACCTAACGAAAGTGCCGGATCAAAGGTTGAGCCGTATCCAGGATTCCTTAAAATTAATCGTCCAGGATTCACATTGAATCGGTTGGATTTTGCCGAACGGCCAAACACATTTTCTATCTCTTCCGCCGCACCTCGCTCGGCGACATACCGAACGCCTCCTTGAAAGCCTTGGAAAAATAGGCTGGGCTGCCCAAGCCCACTTCGTAGCAGATTTCCGACACGTTGCCTGCACCCGCCTCCAACATTTCCTTGGCCCGGCGCAGCCGAAAATTGCGGATAAACTCTACCGGGGGCTGGTCGATCAGTGCCGTGAGTTTGCGTTGGAGCTGGCTGCGGCTCATACCTACGCTGGCCGCCAGGTCCTCCACGCTGAACTGCTCCTTACCAAGTTGCACATCCAGCGTCGCTTGAATGCGCTGCAAGAAGCGTTCGTCGGTGGAAGTCAGGGCGATTTCCTGTGGTTTGAGCACCACGGTATGGCTAAACTGGCGACGCAGACGTTGCCGTTGCTGCACCAGGTTCTGAGTACGCACCTATACTGCCCAGATATTGGTAGGCCGACGAGAATTGGTTTTAGCGCGGCATGGGCATCAGTCAGGCTTTTAGAGCGTATTGGCGCGATCGCTGGTGCTGCCGGTTTCTTGGCTCAAGGCCAGCGATTCCCTTGCCGAAGACCTGATCCACACCACTGAGGGAAAACACGAAATTGTTGGCCGGTTTTATCCAGCCCATGCAATGCAGCGTGTCCGTACCCGCATTCCAGAAACGGTGGGACACGCCCCGTTGGAATTCGAGCGTGTCGCCAGGGCCAGCGTACTGTGCTTCTTGGCCAAGCACTTGATAGCCAATTTTGCCGGAGACCACCGTGAAGCCCTCCTCCTGTTGGAAGTGGACGTGCATGGGGGGACCACTGTTCGGATCGATAAAATTCTCGACAATAAGGCGGTCGCCATCGGGTTCGGTTTCGATGCGGTGGAAAATGAGCTTTTCGCCGCTCTTGCTTTGGATGGTGTGGGGAAGGGTGTTGGTCATCGTTTTGTGCAGTTTTCTTTGAGCATAACAATGGCACAAAGGTGGGGGTACCCGCTAGCGAGCCGCTATCATGGATGTCGCAAGGGCTTGTTCATTTGTCGCAAGAGGTGGAAAAGCACCTTCTCTTGCCCTTTTTGAATAAAATAGCCCCCCGTATTGGACGATTTGCCCCTGCTATCACCCATATTTTTTTTAGTCCTTAGCGTCGGCAAACTATTTATCCTTTCCACCACCGATCTTGGCATGAAAAAATTCTACTCTTTCCTTCCCATTTTACTCGTGTCCACCGTTCTCTCCGCCCAAGCCCCCATCATCACCGCCGCCGTGCCACTCGCTACCACTGTAGAGCAGTGGGAAAAGTTCGAGGTGAAACTCGCCGTGACCGCCACGTGGGCCAACCCCTACAACTACGACGATATCCGGGTAGCCGCTGTCTTCACCGATCCGGACGGCCAGACCAAAGCGGTGGACGGGTTTTTTAGCCAGGAATACGATCTCACCAATACCCAAACCGGCGCGATCACGCCAGTGGGCAACGGGGTATTCAAGGTCCGTTTTGCGCCCCACAAAATGGGTACCTGGAAGTACACGCTCTCGGCTGTCAACGCCGTCGGTATTGGCCATTTTGCGGAGCAAACCTTCTCCTGTACCGCGCCAGGTAGCCCGAATAACCAGGGTTTCGTGCGCAGCGGACAGACCAACTATTTGCATTTCGATGCCGGGGGACAGTACATTCCGGTCGGCGAGAACATCGGTTGGCAACTGAACAATGTCTATGCCGACTACAAGAGCTGGCTGACCAAGCTCAGCGACAACGGCGGCAACTTTTTTCGGATGTGGCAGTGCAGCTGGGGCCTGGGCATCGAGTGGAAAAACGGCTCCAACGGGTACGCAGGCCTGCGCAAGTACAAGCAAACCAGTGCTTTTTACCAGGATTGGCTGTTCGATTTTTGCGCGGAACGCGGCATTTACTTCCAATTGTGCCTGCAAAACCACGGCCAGGTGTCCACCAATGTGAATCCGGAATGGAACGATAATCCCTACAATGTGGCCAACGGCGGCCCCTGTGCCAACACCTGGGATTTTTTCACCAATACCACGGCCAAGGCCCACGTCAAGAACCGCCTGCGCTACATCGTGGCCCGCTGGGGCTACGCCCGGAGCATCATGAACTGGGAACTGTTCAACGAGGTGGGATGGACGGACCAGTTCGAGCAGAGAAAGGGCGATGTGGCGGACTGGCATTTCGAAATGGCCGCTTACCTGAAAAGCATTGATCCGTACCAGCACTTGGTGTCTACCAGCTACGCGGACGACAAAGACGATCCCACCGTTTGGAACCACCCGGACATGGACTTTACCCAGACCCACTACTACGTCAACACGCCGAACCTCGAACGGGTGCTGGTGGCGGGCGCGCGCAAGTATCTGGACGATTTTGGCAAGCCCACCCTGACCGGCGAGTTTGGCCTGTCGCCCTCCGGCGGCCAGTTGGGTACCCTTGATCCCAACGGCATCCACTTTCATAATGCGCTGTGGAGCGGGTTGTTCGGCGGCAGTATGGGCAGTGCCATGACGTGGTGGTGGGACAATTACATTGAGCCGAAAAACCTCTATTACCACTTCGCGCCGGTCGCGGCGGTGGCCCAGTCCATCCCGTTCCAAACCGGCAACTTGGCCCCGACCGATGCGACAGTCACGGGCGTACCCGCCGATCTGTCGCTCACGCCCACCGAGACGGGCTGGGGTGGGCTGGCCGATACCTCGTTCACCATTCAACAGGGAGAAGTCGTACCCGCCGGGGCGGCTTTGAGCTCTTTTTTGTACGGTTCGCAGTGGAACACCCAGTTTCGCCGCCCACCGGTTTTCCACGTGAGTTACCCGAACAGCGGCCAGTTCCAGGTAAAAACCGGCGGCCAAAGCGGGCAGGCCCCTAAGATCACCATTTGGGTGGATGGCACGAAAGTGCTGGAACAGGCCGCGCAGATCGACCAAACTTATTCGGTCAATGTGTCCGCCGGGATACACACTATTCAGGTGGACAACACCGGCACGGACTGGATTTCCATCGCCGGGTATTCCTTCACCGGGCTTGGCTCGGCGGTGGACGCCTACGTATTGAAGTCGGAAAACCAAAATAAACTGGCGGGCTGGCTGCTCAATAACCGCTACAACCACGAGTACGTAAAGGCCAATGGCGCACCGCCCGTCGCCTCGGCGGCCCTGCTGCAAGTGCCCAACGTGCAAAACGGGGCCTACCTCACCAAATACTACGATTGCCTGACGGGCGCACTGCTCTCCTCCGAGCCGGTGACGGTGACCAACGGTACCCTCACCCTGCCCCTGCCCAATCTGCTCTGGGACGCCGCTTTCCTGGTGGACGACTTGCCAGTAGGCATCGCCGAACTGGACCGCCAAATGGCCTTCCAACTCAGTCCTAATCCCGCCGTTCCCGGCTCTTTGCTCACGCTGAATTTTCCCACTGTGCAATCCAATTATTTGATGGTCAGCCTATTGGACATGGAAGGCCGCACCTTGCAATCGCTGTTCACGGGCGACACGGCGGCTGGACAACAACA
>JAYUXG010000221.1:0-10983 GCA_043753125.1 Saprospirales bacterium
TACGGTGTTGGCCAACACCAGTTGTGACCCAAGTCAGGTCGGCAGCGTACAAAACTTGCTCTCCGGCGTGGATGGCTGTGATTCGCTGGTCATTACGAACACCACTTTTTCCTCAACGCTTTGTCCAATATCCGCCACGCTAACCACTACAGGCGCATCGTGTCCAGCCAACGCCGATGGCCAAGCAACTATCACGGTTTCAGCAGGACAGCTGCCCTTGACCTTCCAATGGACGGCTGGCACCGGCAGTATTGGGAACGGCCAGATCACCAGCTTAAATACTTCAGTTATCATCGATAACCTGTCAGGCGGTGCTTTTGCGATCACCATCACTTCGGGGGTGGGTGTCACAACGGTGTTGACAGGGGAGATTGTCGCGCCGCCTGCCATGATCGTGCAGGCCGAGGCCGCATTGGTCTTCAACGGCTTTGCACTGCGCTGCGCGGATTCATTCGACGGGTCCGTCCAGGCCAGTGTGGTGGGAGGGTTGGCCCCGTATCAATTTTTGTGGAACAATGGTGATACCACGGCTATGCTGTCCGATGTAGCAGCAGGAAATTATCAACTCACCGTCACTGACCAAAAAGGCTGTAGGGTCCAAACATCGGTGAGTTTAGTCGCGCCGGAGCCGCTGGATTTTGTTTTACAGGTCGTTTCTGCCGACTGCGGCGAGGCTCTTGCCGATGCGATTATTGTTGTTTCCGGTGGAGCAGGCCCCTACATTGCCACTGTGGATGGCACTTCGGTTGCGGGCCTCATGGCAATCGTGGCTGCCGGACTGCACACGGTGCAACTCACCGATGCAAACGGTTGCCTGGCCGATAAAACCTTGACCGTGGCCTTGCCTTCGGCACCCACCTTGGTACTGCCCAGCGACACGTCGGTACAATTGGGTCAAAGCCTGACCATTGCTGCCATTACCGATTTAACCACTTGGCAATCACTTACTTGGAACCCCATTGCACCGGATACCAGCTGTGCCGATTGTTTACAGCAGACTTGGTCGCCGTTGACCAGTCGACGCTATACGGTGACGATCGTGGACTCATTCGGCTGTACCGCCACGGCATCCATTCGAGTGCTGGTGCGCCGCGAACCGGAGATATATGTGCCCAACGTGTTTTCACCCGATGGCGACGGCAACAACGATATCTTCCAGATTAGTGTGGGACCATCAGTAGCCGATCTATCGAAACTGCAAATATTTGACCGCTGGGGAGAGATGGTTTATAATTGGGACGAGCGCACTCCGGCCAAACTGTGGCCCGGATGGGATGGGATGGTTGGCGGCAAGAGGGTTGAAGTCGGCGTGTACGTCTACTATCTCCAGGTACACTTGGTTGACGGGGAAGAAATTCTGTTGAAGGGAGATATCACTGTTTTCGAGTGATAAGAACGAATATGTGACGAATAGCACTAAACTAATTCGCCAACGGCTTGATTCATTTCCCACCCAAGCAGCAATGCTTTTTTGGAACTGCTCCAGCGATATTCCCCAATGGTTCCGCTTTGACGGATGACGCGATGACAAGGGATCAAATAGGCTAAATGATTGGAACCGACCGCCGAGCCAACGGCCCGTGCGGCACCCGGTATGCCTGCGGCCTGCGCTATGGTCTGATAGGAAGCCACGCCACCGACGGGAATACGCAACAAGGCGTTCCAGACTTTTAGTTGGAAATTCGTGCCGCGTACCAGCAGGTGAAATTTGCGGCTTTGTTTCGTGGATTGGAAAATCGTCTGGGCCAATTTTATAGCCATGATTGGATTTTCCCCAATTTCCGCTTCGGGCCACGCAGCGTACAACTCTGTTAAAGCCGCTTCATGCCCTCCTGCTGACACAAAGGCCAACCAACAAATACCGCGTTCCGTCGTGGCCAGCAGGCATTCTCCAAACGGCGTTGGGGAAAACCCATAACTGATGTGCAGGCCGGCGCCCCCGCTCCGGTATTCCTGCGGGGTCACCGCTTCGAGCGTTACGAACAGGTCATGAACTCGGGAGGGCGTAGACAACCCTGCCAGCTCTGCCGCTTCCAGCAGGTTGCGTGTTTCGTGCAGTTTGGACTTTAAATGTTCCGCCGTGAGGGTCTGCAAAAAACGTTTTGGACTGACTCCCACCCAGTCGCTGAACAGACGTTGGAAATGAAATGGGCTAAGGTACACCTGCCGGGCCACTTCGTCCAGGTCGGGCTGGCGATCAAAATTCGTCTGCAAAAATCGGATGGCTTGCTCAATGCGCTGATAATCGGGATGTTGTTCGGCAGTCATATATCGTGAATTTAAGACAAAAGTACCGACCTCCCCCCAGCTGGCCAACCCGAATCTTGCGCTTTCAAAAGACAACGCACGTCATATTTGCTCGCTGCCTTTCCGGTGAAAAATATGGGATGCCATTTACGTATCCTTCGCTGATTGCCCCTTGCTTATTTGTAAGCTGGGTCCTGAACGCCGGAAAGCTTTATAGTTGCCTTTCCCAAATTTGGAGCCGTTGAAAACCGTCGTGGCCGCCCGTTCTTTTTGCTCCGCCGGCAATTCGTGGAAATCGCGGCAGAGGTCTGAGCAACAGCCCGTGTAGCGCATCCGGCAATTAGCACATTGGATAAAGAGGATGTGGCAATGGTCATTGGCGCAGTTGGTATGGTCGTCGGAGGGTACGCCGCACTGGTGACAATGAGCTACCACGTCGGGGCTAATGCGCTCGCCCAAGCGTTCGTCGAAGACAAAATTTTTACCCAAAAACTTATTGGTCAAACCCTTAGCCTCCACTTGGCGCGCATACTCGATAATGCCGCCTTCCAGTTGGAAGACCTGCTCGAAACCCCGATACCGCAAGTAAGCACTGGCCTTTTCACAGCGAATGCCACCGGTACAGTACATCAAAATCTTTTGGTCTTTTTTGTCCGCCAACAGCTCAGCCACTAGCGGCAACTCCTCCCGAAAGGTAGCCACGTCGGGCGTGATAGCCTGATCAAAATGGCCCACTTCGCTCTCGTAATAGTTGCGCATATCCACCACAATCGTCGCCGGGTCTTCGGTCAGGCGATTCCATTCTTCGGCTTTCAGGTGGATGCCGGTTTGCGCCGGGTCAAAATTTGGATCGTCGATGCCATCAGCTACGATCTTATCGCGCACCTTGATGGCGAGCGCAAAAAAGGATTTGCCGTCGTCCTCTACCGCAATATTCAGCCGCAGGTTTTTGAAAAAATTGATCTCGTCCATGGCTGCCTGGAAAGCCTCGAAATTGGACGCTGGCACCGACAATTGTGCATTCACCCCTTCGCGGGCCACATAAATACGCCCCAGCACCCCCAATGAATGGTATACGCGGAAGAGACGGTCGCGGAAAAGTGGTGGATTCGGCAGCGTGACGTATTTGTAGTACGACAACGTCACGCGCGGCTCGGTGCTTTGCTGGATCCGCGCCTTTAGTTCCCGGCGGTTCACGCGATTGTGCAAGTTTTTGAGTGGTGTATTTTCCATACTGGAAAACGCAATTTATTTCGAACTTCGCATTCGCTATGGTTTATCCGTTACCGATTGCAAATTATCCTTGAAAAACTGGTCGATCTTCTCAAACAAATGCACCCGGTCACGGCCCAGAACATTGTGCAGATGCTCGGGATAAACGAAATAATCAATCGGCTTGTTTTTGCGCACGCACTCACGGATGTAGCGCAGCGAATGTTGCCAAAGCACCACGTTGTCCGAAGAACCGTGAATCATCAGCAACCGGCCGTTGAGATTGTCGATATAGTTGAACAGGCTGCTTTTCTGGTAGCCCTCCGGGTTTTCCTGCGGCGTATCCATGTAGCGTTCAGTGTACATGATCTCGTACATCCGCCAGTCGATGACCGGACCACCGGCGATGCCACAGCGGAACACCCCCTTGGCCTCCGAACGAGTCATTAGCGACGTGGTCATGAAGCCTCCATAGCTCCAGCCGTACACGCCCATGCGGGTGGTGTCCACAAAAGTTTGGCTTTTCAAATAACGCACTCCAGCCAGTTGGTCCTCGACTTCCGCATCACCGACGTGCCGGTGGATGGTACTTTCAAAATCAAAACCGCGATTGGCGGAGCCGCGCCCGTCGATGGAGAAAACCAGAAAGCCCTCTTCAGCCAAGTGGTGCATCCAGAGTTCGCCGCCATGTAGCCAGTTGTTGGTCACCATTTGCACATGGGGGCCATTGTAGACGTTTACAATGACTGGATAACGCTGGGCAGGGTCAAAGTTGGTTGGTAAGATCAGGCGGGCATTCAGTAGCGGGCCACCAGGCGAAGGGATGGTCGCCAAGCGCGTCACCCCGAGATTATAACCAGTCAAGGGGTTGGGAGCAGTAAAAACGACCTTCCGGGCAGCAGCGTTTTTCAGCGGCTGCACGTAGACCAGGCGCGGCGTGGTGGCATTGGAAAACACGTCCAACACCCATTCGCCAGTGCTGTTCACCAAGCCATTATGCAGGCCTACTTCATCGTTCAGCCGACGAGTGGCACCAGTTTTCAGGTTGGTGGCCAATACATAGCGGTTCAGCCCCGATTCATCGGCCATCTGGTAGAAGCACTGCTCGCCCTTATCCGAAAAGCCATAAAAAGCGGTCACGGGTGCGGCACCCTGGCTTAGTTGGCGCAGCATTTTACCGGATAAGTCGTACAAGTACAGGTGGTTATACCCATCACGCTCGCTTTCCCAGACAAATTGCGTGGTGCTGCCCGGCACAAACCGAATGGGTTGTTCCGGTTCTACCCATTTGGCATTGGTTTCCTCCAAAATGGTTTTTACCAATGCGCCCGTCTTGGCCTCAAACTGCTGGAGCCACACATGGTCTTGCGCACGATTCACTACGGCCACAAAAATGTATTGATCGTCCGGCGACCAAGCCACGTTGGTCAAATATTGCTCTTTTGGTTCGCCGGTCTGGAGGTAGACTTTCTGGCCGGTTTGCGGGTCGAATACGCCCACCGTGACGTGGTGGCTCTTTGCGCCAGCATAGGGGTAGCGGATGTCTTGCACCTGTGCGGGCATCGAATCCAGCACGTAGATGGGGTACTCGGTCACCATGCTCTCGTCCATGCGATAGTAGGCCAGGTAGCGTCCCAAGGGACTCCAGAAAATACCTTTACTGATCCCGAATTCTTCGCGGTGAACGCTCTGGCCGTACACAATGCCCTCGCTTTCGCTCTTGGACACCTCGAGTTCTTTATCGCCGATATTGATCATCAATCGCTCGCCGAGCGTATAGGCCACGGCAAGGGTTTTGGCGTGGACATCCGTATTTTCCGCGTCAGCGGGATACCCGTTTTTCAACTGTAGGCCAGCCTGCATGGAGTAGGTGTAAATCCCCTGGGGCGTATGAAACCATAGTTGGTCGTTATTCAGCCAAGTTACGGTCGGGAAGGCCTCCAGAGGAGCGGCTTTCAACGCGACGAGTGCCTCATTGATCTTGGGCAATATATGCAAGGTGTCAGTGGTCAAATCAGCGGCATTTACCCGTACCAGCTTGTTGTTGACTAAATGGCTGAATTGCGCGGTGCCGGGTATCCACTGGAGTTGGCGCAAGTTGGCGGGTGCCAATGCCATGCGACCTTTCAAGATGGCATCCGCCATCGAGATATTGTTTTGGGAGAAAAGGAAAAATGGGAAGGAAAGGAAAAAGAGAAGCAGCGTTCTTTTCATGCCGGGCCTGTTTTTGAACAAAGGCCCGCAAAAATAGGGCGGCTGCGCAGAGAATAGGGCATCCGGGATAAAAGGATTCGACTGATGCGCCCACCTAAGCAGCCAATAACCACGGCATAAAGCCAAACGATGCGCCCGAAATGATACTTTTGCCGGGTTGGCCACGCTGGCAGGCAAAAAAAATGAGGCAGTGCCACCACAGCACTACCTCAGCCCTAACCAAATAAAACCAAATTATTCTTTCGCTTAAACTGCTTTCTGTTACAAAGGTAAAACGCGGTTGGTGTAAAACCTACAACAAGCGCAAAAAAAAATTAAAATTTTTTCGACGCGCAATGTTCAAGACTTAATTTGGTCGTTTGAGAGAAAAAATATGGCCAATTGGTGTAGAAGGAGCATAAAAATTCACAAAATGATGTTCTGTGTAAGCCAATATTGCCCCCTGCTTAGAAAC
Organism: Saprospirales bacterium; assembly: GCA_043753125.1. GTDB lineage: Bacteria > Bacteroidota > Bacteroidia > Chitinophagales > Saprospiraceae > M3007. The sequence continues at coordinate 6,128 of JAYUXG010000221.1, forward strand.
ACATAATTTTATCTTTTTCCAGATATGAAAAATTTTCTGCCTAATCGTGTCCAACGTTTGCGGACATGGCCGCTACTTATTGTATTTATTACACTTTCTTGGTCAGCTTTTGCCCAGACCACGGAGTCGGCTTCGGATGTGTCCATGCTGCGCAAAATATATTCCCAGGCCCTCACCGATGGGCGGTGCTACCCGTGGCTGGAACACCTGGCCACCCGCATTGGCCATCGGTTGAGCGGTAGTGTCCCTGCTGCCCAGGCCGTCACCTGGAGCCGGGCCACCCTGGATACCCTGGGGCTTGACTCGGTGTGGCTACAGCCCTGCATGGTGCCACGTTGGGTGCGTGGCGCGGCCGAGCAAGTGCGCGTAGTCGGTGCAAAATCCAGTCCGTTTGCATTGCACGCCCTGGCCCTCGGCGGCTCGGTGGCCACCCCCAAAACGGGTGTGCAAGCCAACGTGGTCGAGATAAAGACCTGGGCGCAACTGGATAGTTTGGGTGCGAAAGAGGTGCTACGCGGCAAAATCGTCTTTTACAACCGCCCGATGGACCCTACCTGCATCCGTACCTTCGAGGCCTACGGCGGAGCGGTGGACCAGCGTGTGTTTGGAGCATCGCGGGCTGCTAAGTACGGGGCCATCGGCGTACTGGTGCGCTCGGCCACCTTGGCGTTGGACGATTATCCGCATACTGGCGTGTTGATTTACGACACGACGCTGGCCCGCTTGCCCGCCGTAGCCATCAGTACCAAAGATGCGGCAAAACTCAGCCAAATGTTGCAGAAGGAACCCAATATCAAGGTGTCTATGCGCCTGAACTGCCGCACCCTGCCCGACGCGCCTTCGTTCAACGTCATCGGGGAGATACGCGGCAGCGAACGACCCAACGATGTTTTGCTGGTCGGTGGCCACCTCGACAGCTGGGACGTGGGGCAGGGCGCGCACGACGACGGCGCAGGCGTAGTGCAAAGCATGGACGTGCTGCGCTACCTGCGGCGCATCGGTTACCGGCCCCGCCACACGGTGCGTTGTGTGCTATTCATGAACGAAGAAAACGGCTCGCGCGGGGGCATCCAGTACGCCGCCGAAGCCAAGCGCAAAGGCGAGTTCTCCCTCTGCGCCATCGAAAGCGATGCGGGCGGCTTCACGCCGCGCGGCTTTAGTTTCGAGGCCGACTCTTCGGTGTTCGCTACCTTCTTTGCCAAGGTAAAAACCTGGCAGCCTTTGCTGGAACCCTATGGCCTGACCCTCACGGCTGGCGGCTCTGGCGCGGACGTAGGACACTTGCGCGGCATGAAGGGCCTGCTTTCTGGCTATTCACCTGACTCACAACGTTATTTCGACATCCACCACACGGCTGCCGATACGTTTGACAAAGTGAACAAACGGGAGTTGGAGTTAGGAGCGGCCAGTATGTGTGCTTTGATTTATTTGTTGGATAAGTATGGGTTGTAACAATCTCCCCCGCTACAACTCAAACCGAACCCAATCTACCGCTAACACCTCCTGCGATGGATTCCTCTCATTCCGCACTACAAAATACAGGTCATGAAAATTGCGGTCGCTCGGTGGCGTAACAACGGGCAAGGATAACTCATAGAATTCCATCTCGCCCGGTACGTTCTTTTCCGGCACTTGCACCTGCCCAACCAACGGCCCGCTGGGACCATCCAGGCGCAGCTCCAGCCAGCCACCGTGAAACTGTTGGTGCTTGTCGCCAGTGCCAATGCCGAGTTCAATGCTGCGTACTCCCGTCAGGTCCGAGCGTTTGAACACAAAGAAACTACGGTGCCGCAGCTCGGTCAGCACCACCGTGTCGCCATCGAAAGGACGATAGCTATCAATGCTTTTGGACATGCTGTCGGCTTGCTCCGCCTGCTGGAAAGCGGGCCGCAGAGCAATGGTCTCGCCATCCTCCAGCGGAATCTGGCTGTTGCTGCCCCGGTCACGGTAGGTGGCCTTAAATATATAGGTGCCGGGAAAAGGTTTCTTGCCCTTCGTCGGCGTGGCCTGCACCGCAAGTGGATAGGTACCCATCAATGGAAGCGTCTGCTTTGGCTTGGGCGGTGCGCCGAGGGAGAATATCCAGCGCACCATTTCGCCGGCATCCTCCTCGGAGACCTGCGGGTGGGCACTCATCACCACCTGCCCCCAGTTGCCCGCGCCGCCCTTGATGATTTTTAGCGAAAGGTTGCGTACCGCAAATTCATTGTCCTTGTACCGCTCCGCCACGGCCTGAAACGACGGGCCGTTGACCTGCCGATCCACGGCATGGCAAGTCTTGCAGTCCGAACGGTCAATGAGGCCCTTACCCTTGGCGTACTCGGCCTGCTGCATGGCTGCTTGGTGACCTTTGGCGATGCTGGTGATGTCAAAACCGGTTTCCAAGTAATCAATGGTGGTCGCCACCACGGCTGGTACGATGGTGCCGTCGTCCAGCGAACCATCCTCCGGGTCTTGGACCACCACACGGTAGCGCAGGGTGTCGCCGGGCCGGTAGTAGCTGCGGTTCTGCGGCCCAAAGTCCCAATGCACCGTGGGCGGGGCGTTGCCGACGCTGATTTTTTGTTTCACCACATGGCTTATTTTCGAGTCATCGCTCACTTTCAAACGTACTTCATAGGTACCAGGAAGAGAGAAAACGTGGCGAATGCTGTCTAGCGGGTTCTTTTGCGTAGCATCGCCCGCACCGGCATGGGTGCGGGCAGGCCGCCCGTCAAAAACGAACATAGGGGTGCCGTCGCCGAAATCAAGTTCGTAGTGCAGTTTGTCCTGGTCATAGTCCTTGGTTTTATTGGCCGAAAAAACAATGGTCGCCGGGCTTGCATCGGCCATCTTGTCGGCTTGCAGCACTGGCATCGGCGGGCGGTTGCCACGCACATAGTCAATGCGGCTGAGGCGTGCATCGGGATTGGAAGAAAACCACTGCGTCCCGTATTCCAGCACCCAAAACGATCCATTTTTGTCCACCAGCATATCCATCGGGCGACTGAGCAGCACCGAATCGCCAAAGGGTTCCATACGGCTGAAATTGCCTAGGGTATCCACAGTGATAGCCATCATCCAGCCGCGCATCCAGTCGTAGGTGATCAATTTGCCATTATAGTAGTCCGGAAACCGGGTGGCCTCCGGGTATTGGTCCACATAGTAGGTCGGGCCAGCCATGGCGTTGCGCCCGCCTTTGCCCACCAACGGAAACTCAGGGGAATTGCCATAAGGATACCAGATGAAAGCGGGCTGCGCGGGCGGTAGATTGCGGCTGCCGGTGTTGTTGGGACTGTCATTGAAGGGGTGCAGCGGATCGAAGAGGGGCCCGGATTTCTTAGTGGCGTGATTATAGTTGCGGTAAGGCTTGTTGTTGCCAACAAAGTAAGGCCAGCCGAAGAACCCGGCTTTGCTGGCGCGGTTCACCTCATCGTGTCCGGCGGGGCCGCGGGCGGTGTCCGGCTCGCCGGCATCGGGGCCGACTTCGCCCCAGAAAAGCAACTTGCGCCGGGTATCGACCGAGATGCGATAAGGATTGCGGCAGCCCATCACGTAGATTTCGGGCCGGTCGATGCCTGGACTGGTCAGTTCGGGCGACGTAACGTGTACCTCTTGAGTGGTAAAAAGATTATCGGCTGGACAAATGTAGCTGCCATCGGGCAACAGTTTGATTCTCAATATCTTGCCACGCAGGTCGTTGGTGTTGGCCGACGATTTTTGGGCATCCCAGGGGCCGCGGCCGGGGCGTTCGTCAATCGGGTCGTAGCCTTCTGACGCAAAGGGGTTGCTGTTGTCGCCCGTGGACAGGTACAGCATCCCATCGTCGGTGATGCGGATACAGCCGCCCGTGTGACAGCATTCCAGCCGCTGTACGCCCACTTTCAAAATTACCTTTTCGGAAGCCAGGTCAAGGGCATTGTTTTCAAAAACAAACCGCGACAGTTTGTTGACCGACTCCTTGCCCAACGGCGAGTAATACAGGTATATCCAGTGGTTGCGGGCATAGTTCGGGTCAATGGCCAGCCCCATCAGCCCATCTTCTTCTTCGGAATAGACGGGCAATTTGTAAGCCACGCTGGTCAGGCCCGTGGCGGGGTCGAACAACTTGATATTGCCCCGGCGTTCGATAAAAATGACTTTGCCGTCGGGGAACATGGCGAGTTGCATTGGCTCCGTCAGGTCGCTGGCCAGTACCGTCTTCACAAAACGGGTCGGGTCGGGCTGTTCAGGAGTGCGGAGGGCAGTATAGTCGAGCCGTTTTCGCTTGCCGATGGCGTATTTAAGCCCCCCCAACAAATGCTGCAGGAACACGGGGTCGGCGTACGACTCTTTGGTGTGGCCCAGCGCAGTGTAAAAAGCCCGCCCGCCATCATATTCATGGTACCAGGCCATCGGGTGGTGGTCGACATTCTGGCCGCCCTCATAGGACTTTTCGTCAATGGAGAGCAGGACGTTCACGTTTGGGTTCATCTCTTTGAAGTTGTACCACTCATCGAAGCGTTTCCATTCATCGGGCAGCTGCTTCGTGGCCGGGTGATCATGTGTTTTTACGTGCAGTGTGGCCTCCTGTTGTTGCGGGTGGCTGGTAAAATACGCTCCCACCAATCCGCCGTACCAATGCCAGCCATATTCCGTGTCAGTGGCCGAATGCACGCCCATGTAGCCGCCTCCGGCTTGAATGTATCGTTCAAAATCAGTCTCTTGATTGGGACTTAACACATCGCCCGTCGTGTTGAGGAACACCACGGCGGAGTAGTGCTTCAAGTTATTTTCGTTAAAATCGGCAGCATCCTCCGTGGTATCTATGGCGATGCCATTGTCTCGGCACAATTTACGAAGGGCGGCGACGCCCGTGGCAATGGCCTCGTGGCGGT
>JAYUXG010000222.1:0-10977 GCA_043753125.1 Saprospirales bacterium
GAATTCGAGGTATCGTCGGAGATGTGGAAAAATGAAAGAACCAATGGCAAATGGAAGGATTACCCCGATTATGCCAAAGCAACCAGTGGAAAAATTGCCTTGCAGGATCACGGGGATAAGGCTTATTTTAAGAATATTAAAATTAAGGAGTTGTAATGTTTAGTAGGTAGTTTTTGACCAATCACCCCTATCTGTATTCAGTACCTGCTCCAACACCATTCAACAACATCACAGATGGGAGTTGAAAATTTATTTTGCAAAAAGTGACACAAAAAAGCATTATTTTGTTTTTAAGCCTTATTTTTGCAAAAAAAATACAAAAATTAGGCTTATATCTATGCTACTTGAATTCAGAATTAAAAATTTTCGCTCTTTAAAGGAAGAACAAATTCTTTCCTTGCTGCCTGCCTCAAAGTTGCAGGAACGGCGCCCAAGTGCTTTGCATCGTGCCAAGAAGTATAAGAACCTGACTGCATTAAGTTGTGCCGTGATATATGGCCCCAATAATTCAGGAAAGAGCAATACCTTGAAGGCCTTTCGTGCATTCAAATGGTTGGTGCAAGAATCGCACCGTCTTAATGTTGGCGACAAACTCGAACCCAATGAGTTTTTTGCACTGGATATACAGGCCCATCAACAGCCAACTGAATTTTTCATTGATTTTGTTGCGCTAGATGGTTTGCGCTACCAGTATGCAGTCAGTTTTGACCAGCAAAAAATTCACAAAGAAGATTTGTGGTTCTTTCCAGTGAGTGAGAGTGGTAAGATGAATCCCGCTACCCTTTTCTCCCGACAATCTGGCCGATCCATTATCTTTGGCAGCTATTTTCGCGGACAACGAAAAAGTGTTGAAAATGAACTACTTGACAACCAACTTTTTCTTTCCGTAGCGGTGCAAAAGCGTAATGAGCAAATCGAACCTGTGTACAGATTTTTCCGAAAAAATATTGGCGTTTCAATTTTTGAAGGAGAAGACTATGGTGAAATCGAGTTGAGAGGATTTGCCAAGTTTATATATGAAAATCAAAAGAATCCAATTATTGAAGCCTTAGAAAACTTGATTATCGGTACAGATTCTGGTATCGTAGGGTTTGAAGTAACTCCTGCTTCTCAGATGCCAGAAATAAATTTCCCAGACAACTTCCCGGAAGATGAAAAGGAGAAAATTCAGAAGGTTTTTATTGAACGCTTCCAATACGAAATTAAGACGCGACATCGGTTATTTGATGGAAGTAAGGAAATTGGCACCCATTCCATCTCTTTGAAGGAACAATCAACCGGAACAAAGAAATTTTTAATTTTGCTTAACATCGCTTTGACGGCACTTGCAAATGGTGACCTTATCATAGTGGATGAATTGGACAAAAGCTTGCATTCTGCTTGGACAAAAATGTTTGTTGGCCTATTTCAGAATCCGCAAACGAATCCAAAAGGGGCACAGCTGGTTTTTAGTACTCATGACATTTCTCTTCTGGACAGTTCGCTATTTGCCCGCGACCAGATTTATTTTATTGAAAAAAATCGCTTCGGTGCATCGCAGCTCTATGCTTTATCCTCCTTTGGAGGAGTCCGAAAAGACATACCTTTCGACCGCTGGTATCAGAGTGGTCGTTTTGGCGGTATCCCAGTTTTTAATGAAAATCAAGTCCTGAAAACCTTAGAAAACGCAGATATGTTCCATGTCGAAGAAGGGTAGCCACAACCGCAGGGAAAAAGAAAGAAGTTTGCGACCCGTTCAGCCAAAACACTCTGTTCCAAGAGCGGAAATGCCCGAACTTGTCCCCCGGCGGGAAAGAGCATCGGAGATTCGCAAACGATTTTTAATACTGTGTGAAGGAGAAACCGAACAAGCATATTTTGAGGGTATTACCAACAACCCACTTCTTAAAAACCTCCTTTCTGGGGTGGAAGTACAGGTAGTGACGCTTACCCATAATTCAGACCGATTCGATCCTGAACGCCACCTAACCGATAATAGCCTGCAAGGTTTGGTGTGGGAGGCAATGCAGCGCAAGAAAGCAGCGCAAAAATTCAAGAATCCCTACGATGAAATATGGATAGTTATGGATGATGATAGCCGGGATATTCTACTTAAAAAATACGCTTCCCCTACCGCCCTGTTTTTTGAAAATGAAGTATTTGTGTATGGGCAAGAGAGAGTAGACAAAAGTCAAATACCTAAAGAGCAGGACTTTGACCATGAATGGAAGCACTATGTAAAAATGGCCTACTCCTGTCGCTCTTTTGAGGTTTATCTATTGCTACACTTCGAGCAGAACAGCAACGCGCACATTTCTGAGGAGGACTCAAAAGCAAAAATTAGAGTATATTCTCCGTTTTTTGATAAGGGTAGTTTAAACAAAAAATATCCGGACACGTCCGAAAAAAAATCCCGCGCCAATGCTTATGAAATGCTGAAACCCCAGCCGCTATTCAATCTAAAATATGAAAAAGAGGATGACGCTCAGGCCATTTTAGATAAAATCGCTACTGCATCAGAAAATGCTGTTTGGCTTCGTGATTATCAAGCTGCTAATGTGGAAGCTAACGCAGGGTTCTTTTTTGGAGTAAACCCTTACACTATGGTTGACCAATTAACAAATGCATTGCTGGATAGAGAGAAAATAATGTTCACAGAATTGAACCAAAATATTTTGATCGAAGCAAGCCAATTTGAATTTCAACTTGATGCTGCGCAATACCAGTTTATTATCTTGATCAACATCAGCCCAACACAACGTATTATATTAAACAATGCCAATATCGGTTTATATATTTGGGCTCAATTAAAAACCAATCATCGGATTGAGAAAATACTACCCACAGGCTTAATAAGCAATGCTTTAAATTTACCCGATTTTGCAGGAAACACAATTGGTCGGGCCTTGATACAATTCCAGCCACTAAATTTTTACGCAGAAGAAGTGTCACTCCATTTTCGGTTTGGGAAAAAAGAGATGATAATTAGGACCCAATAATATTCACTGTATGTTCCGATAGCCCCAAGCCTGAAATATGCAAGTTAATTTTAAATACAGTTAGCATGGATACATTCTTGCAAACAGCAATAGAAGAAGCCAGAAAGGGCCTGGCCGAAGGTGGCATCCCCATCGGGTCGGTCATCGTACACGAAGGCAAAATCCTCGGTCAGGGGCATAACCGCCGGGTACAAAATGGCAGCGTCGTGCTGCACGGTGAAATGGATGCTTTGGAAAACGCCGGTCGGCAAACAGCCAGCATCTATCGCCAATGCACTTTATACACTACTTTATCGCCCTGCCCGATGTGCACCGGAGCCATTCTTTTATACGGGATTCCCAAAGTGGTTATCGGGGAGAACACCACCTTTCTCGGTGATGAGGAACTATTGACATCCAGAGGCGTGGAGGTCGTAGTAGTAGATAATGAAGAATGCAAGGCGATGATGCGGGATTTTATTCAGCAACGCCCGGAATTGTGGAACGAAGATATTGGGGAATAAGAATTAATGGAATCACTCTTAACAACAAAGACTATGCACACCGAAACTATAACCGCGCCAGAAGAGGTGCAAAATTTTATCAGCGGCAGTTTTAAAACCTCTACTTCTAACAAGTTGGACGTGACCAGTCCACTGGACGGACAAGTGATAGCCACAGTACCACTATCCGGGCACGATGACTTGGATGAAGCCGTACAGGCCGCCAAAAAAGCCTTCCCCGCCTGGTCGGCCCGCACCTTGAAAGAGCGCGTACAATACATTTTCACCTACAGAAATCTACTATTCCGCGAACGGGAATCCCTCTCGGCCCTCATCCAACTGGAAAATGGCAAGACGCTGGATGAAGCGCGGGCAGAAGTCGATAAAAGCGTAGAACTCTGTGAGTTTGCCTGTTCCCTCCCCCAAATCGTGAGTAATGAGGTACAAGAAGTAAGCCGGGGCGTGGAATGTCGCATCGAGCGCCGACCCCTCGGCGTGGTGGCCTCCATTGCGCCCTTTAACTTTCCGGCGATGGTGCCCAACTGGACGATTCCCAACGCCATAGCACTGGGCAATTGCATGGTCCTGAAACCCTCCGAAGTAGTCCCGCTTAGTGCGCTAAAACTAGCTGAACTGCTAAAAGAAGCCGGGCTGCCAGACGGCGTTTTCAGCGTGGTCAACGGCGGGCAGGAAATAGTGGAAGCGATCTGCGACCACCCCGATATTCAGGCGGTTTCTTTTGTGGGTTCTACCAAAGTGGCCAAGATCGTCTATAAAAGAGCCACTTCCAACTTGAAGCGTTGCCTGGCACTGGGCGGAGCCAAAAATCACCTGATCGTAATGCCCGACGCACACTTGGAAATGACTGCCTCCAACGTAATAGCTTCCATGTCGGGTTGTGCCGGGCAACGGTGCATGGCGGCGGCAGTAATGATCGGCGTGGATCGGGTACAGCCCATCATTGACCGGATGTGCGAGGAAGCGCGGAAGATTATCCCCGGCCAGCAATTGGGAGCCGTCATTAGTAAAGCCGCCCAAGAACGCATTGAAAGCTACATCACCGCTGCCGAAAAGGCCGGGGCCAAGGTGCTGGTGGACGGCAGAAATACGGTTGTTGCTAGTAAAGAAGGCGGCTTTTACGTCGGTCCCACCATTGTGGACTACGTGACACCGGATATGCCGATTGCCCAAGAGGAAGTCTTCGGGCCGGTCATTGCCATCATTCGCGCCAAGGATTTGAATGAGGCCATCGCCATCGAGAATGCTTCTCCTTATGGGAATGCCGCATCCATCTTCACCGAAAACGGCGGATTTGCCAAAGAAGTTATGGAACGCGCCAGTGCAGGCATGATCGGCGTCAATATTGGGGTGCCTGTCCCTCGCGAACCGTTCCCCTTCGGTGGCTGGAACGATTCCAAGTTCGGCGTCTGCGACATTACCGGAAAAAGTTCTATCGAGTTCTGGACGCAGAACAAGAAAACATCTATGAAGTGGAACCCGGAAGCAAGAACCAATTGGATGAGCTGATAAAAATGAGTATTTGAAGATTTGGGTATTTGAATATTCGATTCAAACACTCAGTAAATCAAATACTCAAATCTTCAAATACTCAAATACTCAAATAAAAAATGAGCACACTAATAATGGACCGGCGCGAGGTGGTACAAACCAACCTCGATCATACGCTTTTCTCCTGGTCAAAACAAGCAGGCTTAAATCCATTGACCATCGAACGCGCCGAAGGCGTGTACCTGTACGATATGGACGGCAAACGCTATATTGATTTCTCCTCACAATTGATGAACGTCAATATCGGTCACGGCAATCAGCGTATCACCGAGGCTGTACGGCGGCAGATGGAACAGGTGAGCTACGTGCATCCCGGCATGGCCACGGAAGTCAGGGGCGCACTGGGCAAAAAATTGGCCGAACTAGCCCCTGGCAACCTGACCAAGACGTTCTTCACGCTGGGCGGCTCGGAAGCCATCGAAAATGCCATCAAACTGGCCCGTCTGTACACTGGAAGGCACAAGATTATTACCCAATACCGCTCCTACCACGGCGGCACCTATGGGGCCATTTCCGCCAGCGGCGATCCACGTCGCTTTCCGATGGACGCGCAGCAAATACCCAACATTATCCGGGTAGAAAATCCGTATTTCTATCGCTGCCCCTGGAACACCAGTTCTATGGAAGAATGCGGTGACATGGCCCTGCGAAATCTGGAACAAGTTATTCTGTACGAAAATCCCGACAACATCGCTGCCATTTTGTTCGAGGGCGAGTCCGGCTCGTCCGGCTGCCTCAAATACCCGCCTTTCTATTTAAAAAAAGTAAAGGCACTGGCCGAGCAGCACGGCATTTTATTGATTGACGACGAAGTAATGAGTGGTTTTGGGCGCACGGGCAAGTGGTTTGCCTGCGAACACCATGACGTAGTGCCGGATATCATGTGCATGGCCAAGGGCATTACCTCCGGCTATATTCCTTTGGGTGCCATGATTGTATCCGAACCCATTGCTAAGCATTTCGACGACAAGTTTATGGCCATTGGCCTTACCTACTCGGCCCACGCGGTAGCCTGCGCGGCTGCACTGGAAAACATTCAGATTCTGGAGGAAGAAGGTATGGTGGACAATGCCGCCCGCATGGGCCGCTATATGGAGTCGAAAGTAGAAATGTTGCGGGAGAAACATCCTTCCATCGGCGATTTCCGCAATACCGGGCTATTAGGCTGCATAGAATTAGTCAAAAACCAAAAGACTAAGGAACCCATCACCCCTTGGAACGCTAAACCGCAGGATATGGCCATTACCAGTAAAATAGCCGCCTCTTTACAAGCCAATGGTTTATTTACGTTTGTACGCTGGAACTGGATTTTTACGGCTCCACCGCTTTGCGTGACGGAAGAACAGATTGATGAGGGATTAGAGATCATTAGTAAGGCATTGGATATTGCCGACGAATATTGCCATTGAGTAAGTACAATGCGATAATTCAACAGTGGACCCAAACAAAATTCGCGACTATTTTTGAACCCAAATCTATGAATTACATTGTTTGGCATCACTATAAGTCTCCTCCATAGAAAGCAATGTTACCAGCACTTATCGTTAAGTTGAACGCACTAAAATCCCACCCGTCCCTCGCCGCCAATAGCCGGGGAGCCATCAAACTACTTGTAACTGACCTCTACGAAACTAAGGAGCAAAAGGCCAAAGATATTGTGTGGCAAACGCCACTGCCTTCTGATAAATGTCAAGTGCAAGTTATGATGGATTCGGAAGTTGCTGTTTTCAATCAGTTTGCTAAACAAGATCGGCATTATCACGCAGTTGGAACGGAGATTTACGATATACTCGAGGGAGAAATGGTCATTCAAGTTGACGGGATTATTTACAATTTAAATGCTGGTGACATGATAGTTGTAAATCCCAGAGCAACACACGAAGTAATGCCAGAGGGAGCTGAGTTCTGGTGCAGAGTATTAACCATTAACTGTGGTGAAGCCAATGATAAGTACATTGTTTAAAGTTGAACGGAGAATGTAAAACGGGCGCATTGCATCACTAATGCGCTGATCATGGAATGCGCCAATGTCCTATTAATCACGCAATCAATTAAATAAATAATAGTGTCGTTAAAGAAAGAACATTCCAACTCTCTATATAGTCCAGATTTGGCTCCCGTCCCGCCCGAAAAAAGAACGTGGAACACGCTAAATTATGTCGCTCTGTGGATTAGCATGAGCCTGTGCATCCCCACGTATATGCTCGCCAGTTCACTGATCGAGGGGGGCATGAACTGGTGGCAGGCGATTGGGACGATCTTTCTGGGCAACACTATTGTGTTATTGCCCATGATCTTGAATGGTCATGCAGGGGCCAAGTACGGCATTCCTTTTCCCGTGCTGGCCAGGGCCAGTTTCGGGACGCGTCTGGCGAATCTGCCCGCCATTTTGCGGGCCATTGTGGCTTGCGGCTGGTTCGGTATTCAGACCTGGATCGGCGGATTTGCGCTGTACCAGATGTTCAAATTGTGGTTTCCAGCACTGGCCACATTTCCCCGCATCTTTCCAGCCTCCTTTGGATTAGAGACCGGCCCGGCCATCATGTTTCTGCTTTTCTGGTTGTTGAATATGTTTATCATCTGGCTTGGGGTGGAGAGTATTCGTAAATTGCTAGTCTTTAAAGCTATTTTTCTGCCGTTGGCCGCGCTGGCCTTGTTGTTTTGGGCCATTGATGCAGGCAACGGGCTGGGTCCCATTTTAGCGCAACCGTCCAAGTTTCAAACGAGCGGCGCGTTCTGGGACTTCTTTTTTCCGGCGTTGACCGGCATGGTGGGCTACTGGGCTACGCTGTCGCTGAACATCCCCGACTTTACCCGCTACGCCAAGAGCCAGCGGGCCCAAGTGGCAGGGCAAGCCATTGGGCTGCCGCCGTCCATGACTCTGTTTTCTTTTATCGGCGTGGTGGTGACTTCGGCGACGGTGATTATTTACGGAGAAACGATCTGGGACCCGCTGGTGCTGGCCGGACGATTTGAAAGTAAATTATTGGTCAGTGTGGCCATGATTTGCGTGGCGATTTCTACATTGGCCACTAATATTGCCGCCAATATTGTCGGCCCGGCCAATGATTTTTCCAACCTTTCGCCTTCGCGGATCAATTTTAGGATGGGCGGCTATATCACCGGTATTTTCGGCATCCTGATTTTTCCCTGGAAGTTGATTGCCGATCCGAGCGGTTATATTTTTACTTGGCTCATTGCTTATTCCAGCCTGTTGGGGCCTATTGGTGGCATTATGATCGCGGACTATTATTTTATTAGAAAAAAAGAATTGATTCTTAATGATTTATATTCCGAAACAGGAGCCTATACTTATCAAAACGGCTACAACTTGGCGGCCTTGTGGGCATTGTTGACGGGCATTCTGCCCAATGTACCCGGTTTTTTGGTAACGATCCACGTGGTGGCCAAGGAGAGTGTGCCGGAATTTATTGCCGGGTTGTATCACTATGCCTGGTTTGTGGGCTTTGTTGTTTCGTTTTTTGTTTATTTGCTGATGATGAGAATTAAGAAGTAACACCGAGACGCATCGAGAAAACGGAGGCTCATCGAGGTTTTTAAAAATTAGATTCCGTGTTTCTCGGTGAGCCTCTTATTTACTCGGTGAGCCTCGGTGGAACAGGAAAATAATATTGAGGTTCATAGAGGTTTTAAAATTAAATTGCAGTGCATTAAATCGCAAATCCTATGTCCATTCTAATAAAAAACGGCCATGTCGTCACCGCCGCCGAAGACTACAAAGCCGACATTTACATCGAAGGCGAACAAATAGTCGCCATCGGTGCCAATCTGCCCTATACCGCCGATCAAGTCATTGATGCCACCAATAAAATCGTCTTTCCAGGCGGTATAGACCCCCACGTCCATCTGGATATGCCTTTTATGGGCACTTATTCCAGTGACGACTATGAGACTGGCACCCGCGCCGCCCTGTTCGGTGGTACCACGACGGTCATTGATTTTATCCTGCAAACCCAGGGCGATTCCTTGTACAACGCCCTGCGCAGCTGGCAAGGCCGGTCGGTCGGCAAGGCCATTGGCGATTACAGCTACCACATGGCGGTGACGGATTTTAATGAAAACACCGCCGCCGAGGTGGTGCAAATGATTGAAAAAGAAGGCATTACTTCCTTCAAGACCTTCATGGCTTACAAGGGTGCGCTGATGATCGACGATGGCCAGATGGTGCAACTGATGCAGGTGGTCAAGCAGCACGGCGGCATGGTCACCGTGCACGCCACCAACGGCGATATGATCGATTCGCTGATCGCCAAGAACCGGGCTTTGGGCAATCGCGCGCCGCTGTATCACTACCTCTCTCAACCGGAGATCACTGAATCAGAAGCCTCCGCCCGTTTCACCGATATGTTATACTATACCGGCTGTACCGGCTATATTGTGCACTTGACCTGTCAAGGGGCTTTGAATGCCGTGCGGGAAGCCAATAAAAGAAATCAGCACGTTAACGTGGAGACCTGTATCCAGTATTTGCTGCTGGATGCTTCTGTGTATGAGCAGGATTTCGAGGGTGCCAAATGGGTGATGAGTCCGCCGTTGCGCCAACCAAAAGACCAGGCGGCGCTCTGGGCGGGTATTGAGCAAGGACTGGTCAACGTAGTAGCCACCGATCATTGTCCGTTTACCTGGGCGCAAAAACAAATGGGGAAAGACGATTTTTCCAAAATTCCCAACGGGCATCCGGCCATCGAACACCGGGTGGAACTACTATTTTCGGAAGGGGTACAAAAAGGACGGATTACTTTGCCTAAATTTGTCGAGCTCATTTCCACCAACGCTGCCAAGCTGTTCGGCATGTACCCGCGCAAAGGCACCATCGCCATCGGTGCCGATGCGGACGTGGTGGTACTGAACCCGGCCACCAAACACGTGCTATCGGCCAAAACCCACCATATGCGCACCGATTATTCCGCTTACGAAGGCCGCGAAGTGCAGGGCAAAGTAGAAACGGTGGTGCTGCGGGGGAAAGTGGCCATTGAACAAGAAAAATGTCTGTTGAAGGCTGGTTATGGGCAGTTTATAAAACGATCAACTTCTCAACAACCTCAACATTCTCAACACTCTCAACATCAGTAGTCAATGCCCAGAACAATAAAATCCGGTCTAATACAAATGAGCCTCCCCATGACGGAAGGCGAAGGCAATATTACAGAAATCTGCCAGGCGATGATAGAAAAGCACCTGCCCTACATCGAAGCAGCAGGCGAACAGGGAGTGCAAATACTCTGCCTGCAAGAAATATTTAATACGCCTTATTTCTGTCCCAGCCAGGATGCTAAATGGTACACCACGGCGCAGTCCGTACCCGGCCCCCTAACGGAACTGATGCAGGAATACGCCAAAAAGTACCAGATGGTGATTATAGTGCCGATCTATGAAAAAGAACAGGCGGGGGTGCTATACAATACCGCCGCCGTGATTGATGCGGACGGTACCTACCTGGGCAAGTATCGCAAAAATCATATTCCGCACACTTCCGGGTTCTGGGAAAAATACTTTTTCAAGCCCGGCAACCTGGGCTATCCGGTATTTCAAACTCGCTACGCCAAAATCGGGGTGTATATTTGCTACGATCGGCATTTTCCGGACGGCGCGCGTTGTCTGGGGCTAAACGGCGCGGAAATTGTGTACAACCCCTCCGCCACCGTGGCTGGCCTGTCGCAGTACCTCTGGAAACTGGAACAGCCCGCCCACGCTGCCGCCAACGGCTATTTCATGGGTTGCATCAACCGGGTAGGCACCGAAAAACCCTGGAACCTCGGCAAGTTTTATGGCTCCTCTTATTTTGTGGACCCGCGCGGACAAATCTTCGCCCAAGCCTCCGAAGAAAACGATGAATTACTAACTGCCGAGTTTGACTTGGACATGATTGATGAAGTTCGTTCTACCTGGCAGTTTTTCAGGGATCGCCGACCGGAAACCTATGGAAA
>JAYUXG010000223.1:0-10958 GCA_043753125.1 Saprospirales bacterium
TGGCGAAAACAATCTAACTTACGATGCGGGCTTTGTTAACTCAATGCAGGTCAACGCCCTTGCCACCAACCTCTCCTGTCTCGGTGACAGCACCGGCACAATTGATTTGACGGTGACCGGTGGCTTCCCCCCCCTTAGCTACCTCTGGAGCAATGGCGCAACTACCCAAGACCTGGCTGGCCTGCCCATCGGTTCGTATAATGTGACCGTGACCGATGCCAGCGGTGCTACCCAAACGGCTACGGCTGCGGTGGCTTCCTTCGTGTCCATCGTGCTGACCACAGTGGCCAACACGCCTTGTGCCAGCAGCTCGATAGATTTGACGGTCAGTGGCGGGACTGCCCCATACACTTACCAATGGTCCACCGGCTCCATTACGGAAGACTTAACCCAGCTCATTGCCGCTACTTACGCCGTAACCGTGACGGATGGAAATGGTTGTACGGAGACGACCAGCGCAACAGTGACGGCACCGGCAGAAATGTTTCTACAGACTGTGGTGACCGATGTTTCTTGTTTTGGCCTGTCTAACGGTGCAGTACAGGTGATTGTCAATGGCGGAATGCCACCCTATATCTCTTTGTGGAGCAATGGTACAACAGTTCAAAACCTGATCAATCTGTCCGCAGGCACCTACACCGTGACCGTGACGGACGCTACGGGCTGTACTAAAACTGCCAGTGCTACGGTAACGCAGCCAGTGCCAATTGTGATCCAACCGACTGTTACCAACGTCTCCTGCTTTGGCGGCAACGATGGGATGATTTCCTGGAACAACGGTGTTCAAAGTATGAACAACCTAAGCGCGGGTACGTACACTGTTACTGCAACCAATGCCAATGGCTGCACAGGCAGTGCTACGGTCACCGTAACGCAGCCATCGCCCATCATCCTTTCATCTACTATTAACAACCTTAATTGTACTGTTACCAACGGACCCTCCATAGACCTGACCGTTACTGGTGGGAGAACTCCTTATATCTATTTGTGGAGCAATGGCGCAACCACCCAGGATTTGACCAATCTAACTTTCGGCCTCTACACCGTGACCGTAACTGATGCCAATAACTGCACTAAAACCACTTCGGTGACGATCAATCAACCATCTCTCCCCACCATTACCCCTATTATCACCTATACCAATTGCTCCTCCGCCACCGTCAGTCTACAGATAGCAGGTGGCACGGCCCCTTATACTTATGCCTGGACATCATCAGGTACTGTAATATTCACCCAATTCGCAGTGATTCAAAACTCCGGGACCTACGTGGTCATTGTTACGGATAATAATGGCTGTACGGCGACGGCCAGCTTTGTTATTGATCTCGCTGCCAATAGTCTCTGCGGTACCATCATTGGGCGTGTCCTGCGCGATACCATTGCGAACTGCCAGACCGATGCCGAGCCGGGCCTGGCCCATTGGATCGTGCAAGCTGTAGGAACCGCTACCTATTACGGGATAACCGATGCGTTGGGTCAATACCACATTGAGGTACAGCCTGGGTCTTATACTTTGTCGACAATACCACCCAACGTACTGTGGGAACCATGTCCGATCCAGCCCACGGTTACCGTAACCCAGCCAAACGACACCCTAGTCGCCGACGATCTACTGGTGCAAAAAACCGCCAATTGCCCGGCCCTGACGGTTGCTATTGCTACCGCCCAGATGCGCCGCTGTTTTAGTGGTTCTTATACGGTGGATTACTGCAACGAGGGTACTGAGCCCGCCGCAGCTGCCTACATCGTGGTGCAACTGGATGCTTATTTGTCCGTGCAATCGGCTACTATTCCGTATATTAACTTGGGCAGTGGCCAACTGCGGTTCAACCTTGGCCAGCTGGATATTAGTGAGTGCGGTTCGTTCAAAATATACGTGGCTGTTAGTTGCAGTGCTACCCCGGGCCAGACCCACTGTACGGAGGCGCATATTTACCCGGATGGCAACTGTCTGCCGACTAATCCTTTATGGTCAGGTGCCAGCCTACAGGTACGCAGCGAGTGCGGTGCCGATTCCCTGCGCTTTGTGATCAAGAACGTGGGCGTTGGCCCATTGAGCGAAGCGGTAGACTACATCGTCATCGAAGACCAGGTGATGCTGATGCGTGCTCCCGTGCCGCCGCTGGCGGTGGGGGATTCGGTGCAGATCGCTTTTCCGGCCAATGGCAGTACCTGGCGCGTGGAGGTGGAGCAGACGGCTTTTCACCCGGGCGCATCGCAGCCAGGCCTCTCGGTGGAAGGGTGCAGTACCGGCACCTTCTCCACTGGCTTTGTTTCCCAATTTCCTACCGACGATGCCGACCCCTGGCTGGACATCGACTGCACGGTGAATACTGGCTCCAGTGACCCGAACGACAAGCAAGGCTTCCCCATTGGCTATGGGCCAGCACATTACATCCGTCCAAACAGCGACTTGGAATACCTCATTCGCTTTCAGAACACGGGTACTGATACGGCCTTTACGGTGGTCATTGTTGATACGTTGTCGGCTTGGTTAGACCCAGCCACGGTGCATTTCGGCCCTGCCAGTCATCCGTACCGTGCCGAGTTGTATGGCCCCGGCATCTTGAAATTCCATTTTGAACATATCCTGCTGCCCGACTCGAACGTAAATGAAGTAGCATCACATGGGTTTGTCCGGTTCCAAATTTCTCCGCGTGCCAACGCCCCGCTCGAGACGCTGGTCGAAAACCAAGCAGCCATCTATTTTGATTTCAATGACCCAGTCTTGACCAACACGACTTTTCACCGGCTGGGCGAGCAATTTATCACCAGTGGCCTGTGGCAACCCCAGGTGGTTGGAGCAACGGTTATCGTATCGCCCAACCCCTTCGACCAGCAGGCGCGTCTGGAAGTGAAAGGCGTGGCGACTAATACACCCCTACAATTGCAAGTATTTGACTTACAAGGCAATAGAATCCAAGAAATGCACAGTAGCACTGCCGACTTTTTGTTGAAAAAGGGGGATTGGCCAAGTGGGGTTTATCTGTTTCGCATTTCCCAAAAAGGCAAGTTGGTGGGCAGTGGAAAGTTGATGGTGCATTAAACTGGAGGAAACTGATACATGAGTCATCCCGAATTTTGCTTGGAAAAGCCCTCGCCGTAGGTTTATAGGGTTAATTGGAACGCGAATTGGGAGAGATTTGAAAAATGTGCGTGACGGCGCGGCATAATTGGAACGCGGATGACACGGATTTGTACGGATCAAAAAAGAAAATCTGTGAAAATCCGCCCAATCCGTGTTATCCGCGTTCCTATCGTGTCCCGGTGGGCGACCCTATTGATTTTCAAAAAATTCGGGGTGACTCATGTGATCTTATGAATGTAACTCACTGCTCAGATCTTCACAAATCGTCGCACGGCCTCTCCTCCGTCGGGTAGCCAGACTTTTACCCAATAGACCCCTGTCGCCAAGCCGTTCACCTCTACCTCCAATAAACCTCGCGAGAATTGCCCTGGCCCAAACTTCTGCACTACCCGTCCGGTCGGCTCGATGATCCAGATACCAGAAGGCTCCTGACCGGCTGGAGCAAGCCACTCTATCCAAAGCTGATGGCTGGTGGGGCTGGGGAATACTCTTAGCTGGCTTTGATCGGTCGGTAAGTTGCCCGTACCGACCAGTTCTTCATCAATCTTGCCGTTGCAATCGTCGTCCAAGCCGTTCAGGATTTCCGTCGCGCCAGGGTGGATATTTGGGTTGTTATCATCGCAGTCCAAACTGTTGGTCGAAGTGCCGGAGACCAGAGCACAGGCGAAAATGGGGTCGCCACTGCCGCTGCCGTCCAGATCGGCATCCGGGAAAAATTGGAAAAGGGCAGCGGTGGCCGGATCGTCCGGACAGGCGTCGAGGCAGTCGCTCACCCCGTCCGCATCGGTGTCGGTGGTGTCGGTGATGAGGATTTGTAGCGTACAGTTGGCGGCATTGCCGGAGATGTCCTGCGCGACCAAAGGCAGCACGAAGGTCGTATTCGCTTGCTGGCAGGTAAAATGCAGGTCGTCGCTGGGATACCAAGTCGTTAGGCCGCAATTGTCAGTGGCCTGTAGACCCAATTCGTCCGGGGATACTACCACCTGCCCGGACGGGCCGAGGTCCAGCGAAATGGTAGGGCAATGGATCGCCGGTGCCAACGTATCCAACACCTGCACGGTGGTGGCACAGGTGGTCAAGTTTCCAGCGGCATCCTGCATGCTCAATGTGATGATATTCGGGCCAAGATCGGCACAGGAGAACTGGCTGCTGCTCAGCGAAAGTGACAACACCGAACAAGCATCGAGGCTGCCCTGGTTGACTTGGCTGGCATACAATGTGGCCTCCCCTTCGGTATTCAAATACAGCTGTACTGTGCTTCGGCAATTGGCCACCGGAGCGATGAAGTCTTCGTCGATCTGGCCGTCGCAGTCGTCGTCCACGTTGTTGGCGCAGATCTCTATAGCGTTGGGATGGATATTCGGGTTGTTATCGTCGCAGTCCAAACTATTAGTCGAAGTGCCGGAGGGCCGGGTACAAGCAAAGACTGCATCGCCACTACCGAAGCCATCCAAGTCGGCATCCGGAAAAAATTGGATCAAGGTGGATGTCGCCGCGTCGTTTGGGCAGGCATCCAGGCAGTTGCTCACCCCGTCCGCGTCGCTGTCGGCGTTATTGGTAATAAAAACCTGTAGCGTACAGGTAGCAGTATTGCCGGAAATATCTTGCGCAGTCAGGGGAAGGGCAACAGTGGTGTTGGCTTGCTGACAGGTGAAGTGCAGGTCGGCACTGGTATGCCAGATCGATGGGCCGCAATTGTCAATAGCCTGCAGACCCAATGCGCCTATAGCAGCCGTCACCTGCCCGGACGGGCCAAGGTCCAATGAGGTACTGGGGCAATTGATCACTGGGGCCAAGTTGTCCACTATTTGTACAGTGGTGGTACAGGTGGCCAAGTTTCCAGAGGCATCCTGTACACGCAGTGTGACAGTGTTCGGGCCAACATCGGCACAAGAGAACTGGCTGCGGCTCAGGGAGAGTGTCAGTACCGAGCAGGCATCGAAACTGCCTTGGTTGATTTGGGTCGCACTCATGATGGCCCCTCCGCTGGCATTCAAAGGTACCTGCACTGTATTTCGACAAATAGCCAGTGGAGCAACAATATCTTCGTCAATGAGGCCATCGCAGTCGTCATCCACATTATTGGTACAAATCTCTGTGGCGTTGGGGCGAATGTTTGGGTTACTGTCGTCGCAGTCCAGGTTGTTGCTCGAAGTGCCAGTGGGCCGGACACAGGCGAGGACTGGTGTACCGCTGCCGAAGCCATCCAAATCGGCGTCCGGAAAAAATTGGAGGAGGGTAGAGGTAGCTGCATTGTTCGGACAGGCATCCAGGCAGTTTTTTACCCCGTCCGCATCGGTGTCGGCGTTATTGGTGATGAAGATTTGCAGCGTGCAGGCGGCGGTATTGCCGGCATTATCCCGGGCGGTCAAAGGCACGGCGACGGTGGTATTTGCCTGTTGACAGGTGAAGAGCAGGTTGGCACCCGTCTGCCAGGTCGTGGGACCGCAATTGTCGGTGGCCTGTAGGCCCAATGCGCCCAAAGCAGCCAACAATTGCCCGGAGGGGCCAAGGTCCAGCGAGGTACTGGGGCAATTGATCACCGGAGCCAAATTATCCACTATATATATGTTGGATTCACAAAAGTTGGCATTTCCGGCAGCATCCTGCATATCCAGCCGGACGGTGTTCGGGCCGAGGTCGGCGCAAGAGAACTGGCTGCGGCTCAAAGTAAGGGTTAGTGCCGAACAGGCATCATAGCTGCCCAAGTTGACTTGGGCAATGTTCAACGTTGCCCCTCCGCTGGCACTCAGAGCCAGCTGGACCGTGGTCCGGCAACCGGCCACCGGAGCGGCCACGTCTTGGTCGGCGGTGCCGTCGCAATCGTCGTCTACACTGTTGCCGCATATCTCCGCAGCGTTGGGGTGGATGGCCGGGTTGTTGTCATTGCAATCGCCGGACTGACCAATATAGCCAAAAGGGGCACTGGTCGCCATTTGGGTTTGGGTACTATTGCCATAGCCGTCCCCGTCGGCATCGCGGAAGTACGAGGAGACAGTCGAAGAGGGTGGCGTGGGATGGAATTCCGCCCAGCGAATCCAGCCGTAGATGCTTTTGGCAATCTCCATATATCCGCAATGCGTGTCGATATTATTATCGGGCGGATCGGGATGGATGGCATCAAGGGCGGTATAGTCTGCGAAATCGTCCAGGTCAAGGTGTTCTGGAAGTAGGAAAATATTTTCCGCTTCGCGGTTTCCATAGCGTTCTATATTTTTGAACAGCAGCCGGGAGATGATTTTCTGCCATCGCCAGCGGTTGTTCAGTACTGGGTTGCCACCGAAGTTTATTTGAAAAGTACCTTCCCGGGCGTTGGGCATCGGCGAGAGGCAAATGGCGATTTTGGTGTTGGGCGAGGCTACCCGTATGGAGTCGATGATCCGGTACTGGTCCCAATAACTGGTGATAAAATTGTCTATTTCCGGCAAGCTGTTCCCCGTAAGGGAGCTGTTACCGCAGAAATCGTTGATGTCCAAGTGAATCACAATCCAATCGGGTCTGCCGCCCGCACCCATCACATCGTCAAAATAGTGCCGCACGTTGACCGTGGGGCCGTAGCGGATGGGGCTGCTCCAGTCCTCGAAAAACCACCGGGCCTGTCTGCCGCCATAGCCATCATGGCGGGCCAGTTCGTTGGCCCAGCTGGTACGCTTGCCATGAAAAGTAATGGGCGGATTACCCGGCTGGTGCGTGCGGTCGTAGATGTATTTTGGCAAATACCCTTGGTCATAAAAACTATGTCCAAACAAAATCAGTCGCTTGGACGACATATTCGGTGGTGCAGTGACCGGGGAGACGCGCAGGATCGAACTGGCCGAGGCCAGCACTTGTCCGCTATTGCTTTTCACGGTGATGGATAGTGGAAATTCGCCTATATTGTTTCCGGTAGGGGTGCAGGCCCATTTTTGGCCCGAGTTCAGCCCGTTGAGCGGGGTATTGACCAAAAAAACGTAGTCCTGCGGGTGTTTGCTGAGGATCAGGTTGCGAAAATAAAGCTCAAATTCCTGGCCCTCGACCATATAAATGTAGGGGGGCAAGATCAGGAAAATACCATCCAGTCCGTCACAGTCTTCGTCGATGCCATTGTTGGGTATGTCGGCCGCAGCCGGGTTGCACTGCGCATGGGCGAAGGTGGGAGTCAAACAGCAGAAAAAGGGAAACAGAAGGGGTAGAAATACAGATTTCATACACTGGTCGGGTTTGGTGACTGCAGATTACGGAGATAGTTGTACGGAAAAACAAGAAAAAGTTGGACAAACAAGCCATAGTCAGCTGGAGGGACTTGACTATCTGCACGAATGCTCCGATGGCCTGTTTTAGTTCAAAATAGATCGGGCAACACGCCCCCTGTACCAAAATCAAGCCAGTTTGGCAACAGCGAGCTTTCGCACAAGTATATTAATAATTGCCAACGGATATTTCCGAATCGCAGATTCAAGTTTCAAATGCAACAGGATTTGATTTTATAGAGGCAGATTGGAAGAACTCGATGGGAGACAAGTAGCCAAGCGATTTTCGCGGTCTGTTGTTCAAGTTGTTTTGAATATCTACAATGGTTTCATCCTGGATTTCGAGGATGTTCTGCTTTTTAGGAATGAACTGTCGAATGAGGCCATTGGTGTTTTCATTCAGTCCTTTTTCCTAAGAGTGATAAGGGTGAGCAAAGTAAATGGGGGCATTGATTTGTTGGGCAATTTTGAGGTGGTCAGCAAATTCCGTCCCGTTGTCAAAGGTAACAGAAGTGGGTGGGATGGGGCTGTTTTTTCTCGCCAGGCTCGCCTCCACGCTTTGCAGCAGCTCTCCTTTGAGTTTGTAGGCCCCGCGCTGACGGCGAACACCGGCCAGTCTTGCCGCCCGTTCCTCATTGTACCTGCCACCAACACTGTTCCTCTTCAATTCTCGGCTGACCGTACTCCTTCGGTATTCCGGTGTATTCGCTGATCTCGCTCACTCTATATTTAAAACGTTTGAGAACTTCGATTCCATATCTTTGCGAAGAGGAAAGCTGTGGCATAATTCTAAGTTTGGCGACCCAAAATTAGCCCGGCTTTTCTCTCCTTTTATTCTTCCTTTCCCCAAAAATCCTGTCGCATTTGAAACTTGAATCTGCGTTAGTCTTTTTCCATACATGAAGCATCTTTTTCTGGTATTTGCCCTATTCCTGACCACCGCCGGTTCTCTATCGGCTCAAACGGAGCTCACCCTCACCCCCGTAGCCTCTCCCAATACCCGTCTTAAGGTCAAGGTTGGCCTGACTGCCAGCGGTGAACCCTTTTATTCGGCTACCTTCAACGGCAAAACCATTATCGACAAATCCAAATTGGGCTTCGTGATGCAGGGCATGAATTTACGGGACCAATACAAGATAAGGACTAGTAAAACAGCCACCTTCGACGAGACCTGGAAGCCAGTCTGGGGCGAAGTAGCCCAGATTCGCAACCACTACAACGAACTGGTCGTCACCCTGCAAACTGCCGATGCCAAGACCCTGTTGCTGACCTTTCGGGTCTTCAACGACGGCTTTGGTTTTCGATACACCTTCCCCGAAATGGCTGGACAAGATGCACCGTTGATGGTGCAGGAAGAAGTGACCGAATTCCAGATGGTCGGTGATCACACTGCCTGGTGGATACCCGGCGATTATGACAGCAACGAATACCGCTACACCACTTCCAAGGTGAGTGCGATCGATGCGACCCCTTACCTGACGGAAGAAACGTCCATCGCGACGAAGTACATCGTCGATCTAAAAAATGTCGCTACGCCAATCACTTTCAAAACGGCGGAAGGCGTCCACTTAGCTATCCATGAGGCGGCTTTGGTGAATTTCCCGGCCCTGCAACTACAGGTGGACAATGCAAAGCGCAAATTCACCGCCAACCTGGTACCCTCAGCCACCCGTCCGATCAAGGCGCGTATCCCCGCCGGTTTTGCCACGCCCTGGCGCGTCGTGCTGGTCTCGCCCAACGCCGCTGGCCTGCTGAATTCCAAGCTGATCCTCAACCTGAACGAACCCAACAAGATCGAGGACGTCAGTTGGATCAAGCCCACCAAATACGTGGGCATCTGGTGGGAGATGCAGATCGGCAAAGCGGCCTGGAGCTACGCCGACAGCATTGGCGGCAAGCCCCACGGTCGGCACGGGGCCACCACGGAAAACACCAAACGCTACATTGATTTTGCGGCGGCCAATGGCTTCAATGGGGTGCTGGTCGAAGGCTGGAACATCGGCTGGGAAGACTGGTTCGGCAAATGGAAGGAGGAGGTGTTCGATTTTCAAACCCCTTATCCCGACTACGATTTGCAAGGGCTGGCCCGCTACAGCATCGAAAAAGGGGCACCCATCATTATGCACCACGAAACCTCCGGCGCGGCAACCAGCTATGAAAAATATAATGATAAGGCCTTTACGCTGATGACCGGGCTGGGACTGCACGCCATCAAGACGGGCTACGTTGGGAAAATCATCCCACGCGGCGAATGGCACGATGGCCAATGGATGGTGAACCACTACAACCGGGTGCTGGAAAAGGCGGCTAAGGCCAAAGTGATGGTGGATGCTCATGAACCCGTGCGCCCGACCGGCCTGCACCGCACCTATCCAAATTTCATGGCCTGCGAGGCCGCCCGGGGCAACGAGTTCAACGCCTTCAGTCGCGGCAATTTGCCCGAACACGAGACCATTTTGCCCTTTACCCGGCTGCTGGGCGGGCCAATGGACTATACGCCGGGCATTTTCGACATCAAATTTGCCGCTTACAGCCGGGCAGGTCAGCAAGTGCATACCACGGTGGCCAAACAACTGGCCTTGTACGTGACCATGTACTCGCCCCTGCAAATGGCCGCTGACCTGCCGGAAAACTACGTCGACCAACCCGCTTTTCAATTCATCCGCGATGTGGCCGTCGATTGGGACGACAGCAAAGTACTGAACGCCGCCGTTGGCGATTACGTGACTATTGCCCGCAAGGCAAAAGGTACGGGCAACTGGTTCCTCGGCAGCATCACCGATGAAAAAGCGCGGGTGCTGATGGTCAAACTCGATTTTTTGGAGCCGGGTAAACAATATGAGGCCACTATCTATGAAGACGCAGCAGGAGCCGATTGGGAGAAAAACCCAACGGCGGTGAACATTCGCAAATTGACGGTTACCAGGGCATCAGCGTTGAAACTGACGTTGGCGCCGGGTGGCGGATATGCGGTTTCGCTAAAGCGGAAGTGAGCAGGGGAGTGTTCTATATTGGTCATTTTAAAACAGCCTCTGAGTATTTGATCAAAGCACTTGGTGGGAACGTGCAAAGAATAAACCTATGAACTTTCACTACTCCGAATGTCATTCCGACGGTAGGAGGAATCTGCTCCGGTATAATTGATAACCAACCAATTGCGTAGATTCCTTATAGCGTTGGAATGACAACTCAAATAAGCAACATTGTGCTAATTTATTGTTTAATTGTTTCTTAATCAAGTACTCAAATCAACTTAATTTACGGTATACCAAACCGCTGTCATTTACTCGGTTTATTATACTTATTTCTATATTCAATCGGGGTCAATCCGGTAATTTTTCTAAAGACGTCCCGAAACGCTTTGGTGTCGGTATAGCCCACGTCAAACATCACCTCGCCGATGTTCTTCCGGCCCGTTTCAAAGCTCCTTTTGGCCGCTTCGATCTTCACCCGCTGGATGTACTCGATCACGGTATTATTGGTGGCTTTCTTGAAACGACGTTCAAAGCTCCGGCGGCCAGTGGTGCATAGATCGGCCAATTGGTCCACGGTAATCTTGTCGGCAAAATTCCGCTCAATAAAATTCTGGGCCTGTTTCACCTCGTCATCGTCGTGTTCCTTTTGGCCCTGAAACATCACAA
>JAYUXG010000224.1:0-10945 GCA_043753125.1 Saprospirales bacterium
CGACCTGTCGGCTTGGGTTGGCCAGACCGTGCAACTGCGGATAATCAATGCGCAAGGACAATTGCAGCAAACCCAGACCGTGGTGGCCAGTGAAGTACCGCAAACCGTGGGTTTGCTATTCGTGCCAGCCAATGGACTTTATAGCTTGGAAGTGTACTCTGCTGATGGGCAGCGGGCAGTACAGGTGTTCGTGGTACAACGATAAAACTATATTGCCAGGTTCAGTTGCCGTACATGGCAACCAACGTTTGACAATAGTAGAATAAATTGCCCTTAAAACGACTTGCGCCACTCCGAAAATTCGGGGTGGCGCAGATCGAAAATAATTGGCTAATGTAAATATCGCAACACCCAAAAGGGCGTGTGCTTTCAAGGCAATGTGTGGAGGTTTAATATCTTAACTCAGTCTTTCGCCTCACGTCGTTTTATCTCGTCGCGGATTTTTGCCGCCGTCTCATAGTCCTCTGCTTCCAATACTTCTTGCAAGCGACGTTGCAGCGCGTCCTTCGAGTAGGTCTCGATGGCATCGCTATCCATATTGGCCGGAATAGAGGTGCCAATACGACCCACCCCGCCGTCCTCCTGGTCTTCCAGTAATACCCCAGCGGCCTCCAGAATAAAATCGTAGGTGAAAATCGGGCATTCAAAGCGTACCGCCATCGCAATGGCATCGGAGGTGCGAGAGTCAATCTCGAAGACTTCTCCCGCCCGAACACAGACCAGCCGGGCATAAAAAATGCCATCCAGCAGGTTATTAATCACTACTTCCTTCAACTTGATCTCAAAAGTGTCGAGCGCACTCTTAAACAGATCGTGGGTCAATGGGCGATTGGGGACCATACGCTCCATGGCCACTGCGATAGCCTGCGCCTCAAAGCTACCGATCACAATCGGCAACCGGCGTTGGCCACGGCGTTCGCCCAGCACCACCGCATAATTGTGCGATTGGGTCATGCTATGCGAGAGGGCCACTATGTCCAGTTCAATACGTTTCATACCAAAAAATTATGCTTTTCTCGTTTTAGGGTCGCAAAATTAAATGAAAAATCCAATTAGCGGCCTCAAACTTTTCAATAGCCTGGTTCAGATTTCGCCGCTCGCTTATGACCTTCCCGATGAAAAATCGGGATGTCGCTGCGCTCCAATTACTATTTGCTTATTGACCTTTGAATTTTTTGAGGGCTTCATTCAGGCGCGGTACGATCTCAAACAGGTCGCCAACCACACCATAGTCTGCTGCCTTAAAAAACGGTGCTTCGGGGTCTTTGTTGATCACCACGATCTTTTTGGAGTTGTTCACCCCCGCCAAATGCTGAATAGCCCCGCTGATGCCAATGGCAATGTACAGGTTGGGACGGATGGCGATCCCCGTCTGGCCGACGTGTTCGTGGTGCGGCCGCCAGTGGCTATCGGCCACCGGGCGCGAACAGGCCGTCGTGGCACCCAAGGTAGCGGCCAAATCCTCTACCATACCCCAGTTTTCGGGTCCTTTCAGGCCGCGTCCGGCAGACACCACTACTTCCGCTTCCGGCAGCGGCACAATGCCTTCCAAGGTTTTCACCTCTTTCACCCGGATGCGGCCAGCACCGGCGTGGAGCGTTACCTTTTCCACCGGGACGGGCTGGCCCGTACTTTCGGGGCGCACGGCGTTGCCGAGCAGGGAAATAATTTTCACCTCGCTGTGGATGTCGTACTCCGCGATAGCCTTACCGGAAAAAACCGATTTTTTCACGCGCAAATTGTTGCCTTGTACCATAGGCAGACTGTTGACGCCCGAAACCAGCCCGGCGTTCAGGCGGACAGATAGACGTCCCGCCACCGATTTGCCAGTGGATGTATGGCTCAGGATAATAACCATCGCCTTGTTTTGCTGGGCTATTTCGGCCAGTGCATTACTATACGACTGACTGTCAACGTGATCCAATGGAGCATCGGCGATGCACAGCACCCGGCTGGCACCATAACGACCCAGCTCTTCCGCCCCGGTCACGTGCGTACCCAAGGTCACGGCCACGCAGGAGGTGCCGAGCATATCCGCCACCTTTTTGCCGTAGGTCACGGCCTCGAAAGCCGTCTTCTTAAATTGTCCACGCGGAGCCTCCGCAAATACGAGAACCATTCTTTTTAGTTATGAACTATGAACTATGATGTATGAATTATGAACGATTATTGGTAAGTCGTTCATAGTTCATACTTATTCAAATCACTTTCGCTTCCTCGTGCAGCAACCGCACCAGCTCGTCCATTTGGTCGGGGGCAACCATTTTTACCCCGGCTTTGGGCGGCGGCAGCGTGAACTGCACGGTGCTGACCGGCTCCTCCACGGCGACGGGCGGTACTACCTGTAAGGGTTTGGTGCGCGCAGTCATGATGCCGCGCATATTCGGGATGCGCTGTTCGGCCATGCCTTTGGCAGCACTGAGTACAAAAGGCAGGTCTACTTCCAGCACTTCCACGCCGCCTTCAATGTCGCGTTCGAGTGTGGCGGTGGTGCCATCCAACTGGAGTTTGCTGGCGTACGATACGTAGGGCATGTCGAGGTGTTCAGCCACCATCGCCCCCACCTCGGAACCATTGTAATCAATGGTTTCCTTACCCAGGAAAACAATGTCGAAACTTTGGCTGCGGGCATATTCAGCGATCTGCTTGGCCACAAAGGCTGCGCTTTTCGGGTCAACATCGATGCGCACCGCCTCGTCGGCTCCGATGGCCAGGGCCTTGCGGATAGTGGTCTCGTTGGTGGCTGGGCCGACATTTAGGGCAACCACGGTACCACCCAGCGTCTCGCGCAGCTCGCAGGCCCGCACCAGCGCGTACCACTCGTCATAGGGGTTCATGATAAATTGCACCCCGGCGGTGTTGAGTTCCTTGCCATCGGCACCGAACGTGATTTTTGCCGTCGTATCGGGCGTCTGGCTAATGCAAACGAGAAATTTCATAACACAGTGGTTGATAAACTTGCTTCAAAATAAAGTAGCCAAATGCCCCTCCTGGCAACTGGGTGGAGATAGATGGCCACTTTATTCGGTACGCATTTCTACGGGTTAGCTGAAGATTTATAAAACAAGTCGGCAATAAAAACGGGGCCATTACTTTTGGGCGCGCAAAGGTAGGTATCTGCCGATGCAAAAGGAAAACTTCATACGAAGTTTCACCAGGTAAATAACAACTGAACGGCCCAGTCGTTCACAGAAAAAAATCCGCATGATCCAACGACTGGCCTACCTGCTCCAATTGCTAGAGGCTGCCCCGAACGATGCCTTTTTGCTATTTGCCATTGCCAAAGAACAGGAGAAACAAGGGGATGTAATCCAGGCCCTGCATTACTACGAGCAGCTCCGCAGCACGGATGCCAGCTATGTCGGGGTATACTACCATTTGGGAAAATTGTACGAACAAACCGGCCAGGAGGAACTAGCCACCACCACCTACCGGGCGGGTATGGCGGTGGCGCGTCAAGCGGGCGATACACACGCGTTGGGCGAACTGGCCGCCGCGAAACTGAACCTTTCTGATGATGAATAAGACTTTTGTGCAACGTCTGCCGATGTGGACCGTCGGCTTGGCCGGTAGTTTCCTGCTGCTTTCTGCCCAGCAAACTGGCTGTAAGCGTACGTCTGCCGACGCCGTGGCTAAACCGGCCACCGAAACCCGTCCTGCCAATTATTTGATCAAAAAACTACAGGAAAAGGATGTTTCCGGTATAAAACGGTTGAATGCCAAGGCCCGCATTTTTGTAGAAGGCGACGGCCAATCCATCGAGGCAAGTGCCAACTTGATTTGGGTCCGCGACAGCGCGCTATGGGTGAACGTCCGTAAGTTTGGAATAGAAGCCGCACGTGCCTTAGTCACCCCAGATTCGGTATTTGTACTCAATCGGCTGAACAAGACCTACACTGCCCGTAGTTTGGAGTCGTTGCAACGGGAATACAACCTGCCCGCCGGTTTTGATTTGTTGCAAGCCGTCATACTGGCCAAAGCCTGGATACTGCCCGGAATAGAGATAAAGAGCGATTTACAGGATGGACTGCACCGGCTCAGCGGTTCCGACAGGCAGTACACGGTGGATTACCGACTGGAGGAAGGGTCGTTTCTGCTGCGCCACGAGTCGTTCGTGCAGACCCAGGATGCCCGCAGCGTCACGCTGGACTTCGATCAATACAAAAATTTACCTGTCGCGGGCCTCTTTCCGTACCTTCGCCAGGTCACGGCGTCCAGCCCGAAGACTGGCAAAGTACAGATCAACCTCGAACTTTCCGATATCGAGATCAATGTGCCGAAACCTATTCGCTTTGACATCCCCACGCATTACGAACGGGCGCAGTGAGGGATTAATAAGGGAAGTCTTTGATTCGCATTACCAACCAACTACTATGTCATTTACTGGACATACCACTCATCATAAGAAAAACCGATCACGAGTGCCGCGCCTGCTGGGACTAGTTGTTCTTTGCGCACTCCTGTGTCCATTGGCCGGTATTGGCCAGACCAAAAAAGACCTCGAAGAGAAGCGCAAACAGCTGATCCGCGATATCCGGGTGACGGACAAGTTGCTGCAAAAGACAACCCAAACCAAGGAAGCGACCTACGACCGCTACGTGACCTTGCAAGACCAGATTGGAAGCCGGCAAAAGCTGGTGGTCAACATTGCCGACGAGATCAACGATGCCGACAATGGCATAATGGGCAGCAATGGGCAAATCGAAGCCCTGAATGCTGACCTGCTGCGGATGCAAATCGAATACGGTCAACTGGTGCGCCACGCTTTCCGGCGCAAAATGCTGACCAATCCGCTGCTGTTCCTGCTCTCTGCGGAAAGCCTGAACCAGGCCTTCCGCCGCTGGGTGTTCTTGCGCAAATACGACCAATACCGCCGGAAACAGGCCGCCGCTATCGCAGATACGCGCTTGGTACTGCGGCAACGCATTGCTACTTTGGCCGAGACCCGCGCCAAGAAAGCAGAATTACAGTCCTCCATACAGTCGCAACAAGAAATACTGACCCATGAAATGAAAGCCAAAGACCTCATGGTGCAGGCGTTGGCTAAGGATGAAAAGCGGCTTAAAAGCGACTTGGAAAAAAAGGAAGCCGCCCGCGAAGTACTGAACCAGGCCATCGAGAAGGTCATTGTCGAAGAGGTGCGCAAGAGCATAGAAGAAGCCCGCAAGGCCAGGGCCAGGCCCGTAGCCCCGCCCCCAGTAGCGGCGGAAAAGCCCGCTCCTACTCCTGCTACCCCATCGCCACCGATAGCGAGCAAAACCGATGCTTCCGCAACGGCCAGTGCCGCAGTAGTCTCCGAAGCGAATTTTACCCGGGAGTTTCAGCAAAAACGCGGGCAGTTGCCCTGGCCGGTAGCAGGCGGCTTTATTGCCCGTGGTTTCGGTCGGCAAAAGCACCCCACGCTGAAGAACATCGAGATCACCAATAATGGCGTGGACATTCGTACAGAAGAATCAGCCATCGTGTATGCCGTCTATGCCGGACGGGTCGCGGGCGTTCAGTTCATCCCCGGCCATGACTATACCGTTATTTTGCAGCATGGTACTTATTACACTGTATATTCTAACTTAAGCGAATCCAGTCTGCACAAGGACGAGCAGGTGCGGCCCCGCCAGCCTATTGGCCGGGTGAGTAACAACGCGATCACCGGGGCCTCTGAACTGCACTTTGAACTGTGGAATCAAAAGGAGCGGCTTGATCCATCGGCCTGGATCAAGAAGTAATAGTGCTCTTTTTACAAAAAAACAGGAGCCATCCGAATACTCGGATAGCTCCTGCCTTTTATTGGGAAAAAAAAGCTGCCAGCCTTAATGGCAGACCGACACTTTACGCATGGTGTTGCCTTCTTGGGCACTCACCTGCACCAAATAGGTACCGGATGGCAGTGCGCTCACGTCAAACGTAGTTTGGCCGCTCTGGAAGTTTTTGAGTACTTGCGTGCTCACGAAACGTCCAGTCCAGTCGATCAGCGACACCGTCACATTATCGTTCACCTTCGACAGATTCAGATCGAGGCGGAGCTGGGTATTGGCCGGGTTCGGAGTGATCACCACTTTGGATGCTTCCAGAATCGCCGGGTTTACTTTGACCAAATTAGCAGGGTAACCTTCCAGTTGGAGGCGCTCGATAATGGTGGCCCCGGAAATACCACTGTAGAATTGATCCAGGAACACGGGCGTGGTAGGGAAGTTCAAGTAGTATTCCTCCGTCGTGTTGCTAAAAGCCACCAGCAGGCCGGTGGTACCGTTGGCACCGTTATACAAAGTGGACAGGTAGTAAAAATGGCGGGGTTTCAGGATCACTGGTCCACCGGAGGTGAAGTCAGATATTTCCACCGAGATCAGCGTATCCACTGGTTCAGTACCTAGAATCGTGTAAGTGCCAAAACCCACTTGCCCGCCAGCTGCGTTGTCGAGGTCGGTGAAACCAGCCACCAAGTCGATCACACCATCGTCATCCGGGTCGCCATCGTACAAAATGACCGTGATGTCGTCAGCACCGGTGCCGGCAATCGCTGCCGCATTGGCAATGCCAAAAGTACCGTGCGTAGCCACGCCACCGTCTGGGCCAGTGATGTACAGCGAACCATACTGCTCTTGGAAATTGTAGGTAGCAACTTGGGTAGCAGACCAGGACACGCCCAGCGGGTCAATGGTCAGGTTGTCAGTGGCAAAAGTGTAGGGGGTGTGGTAGAAAGAGCGGTGTACCGAATCGCGCGATTCCGTATAGACGCTGTTGCTGTACTCCACGTCGAAACGACCCAAAATGGCTGGCGGCAGGTAAGATGGAAAGTATACGAAGGTATCCAAACCAGCAGTCACCCCATCTATGGTGGTCGTCAGGGTCGTCACATTGCCGTTTGGCTCTCTGATGTCCGCCTTCAGCACCACGTCGTCTTGGGTAACTACATCGCGGTTCACATAGCGTACGCCGATGTTGTTGAGCGTGTCCACCTGAGTCACCGGAGTAGCATAGTGGTAAGCAGCAGCCGGGCTGTACAAGCGCGGCAGGACGAAGCAGACTTCAATCGACTTACCAGCATTGATGGCCGCATCCAGCTTATCGCCAATGTCACGACCCACAGAAACGGCGGGAATGGTAACCGAATCGCCATTCGTGCCAGCCGCCATGTTGGTGATCGTGCAACCATTGTCCGCTGCATTATTGAAGTGATTGACAATAATCACGTACTCGGCACCAGCCTCCTGTGCATAAAAGGCCTTCAGGCTAAAGTTACAAACGCCCCGGCGAATGAGCGCAATTTTACCAGTCAGATCTTCGGTAATGGTGTCGCAGGCCAATGAGTCGGGCGTAATATCGCTGGCCCAGACCACTTCGCCGCCACAGATATCCTCGGTGATTTCTCCGCCAAAGGCGGCATAGCCATAGCCACAATCGCCGTTGGCGTATTCCGTTGAAACGCCATCAATCGTGATACGGAGCAAAAAGCCGTCCCCTTGGGTACCGACTTGGGCATTGATAGTGGTAATCGCCGCCAGCTGCATCAGCGCGAGCAGGGCAATGGCGGGGAAAAAAGTAAATTTTCGTTGCATAATCAGTAAAGCAGTTTAAATTTTCATGAAATGTTTGTCCGGCAAAGATAGACGCTTTGTCCATCTATCAAATATTTTTAGACTGCTTCGTTTGACATTTTACCTTGCCCCCCTCACTAAAACTGGCCATTTTTAGATAAATTTCCATTTTGTGTCGCTATTTACCGCATTTTTGGCCAACAATTTTTACTCTTACTATCCTTACCAAACAAATTGACCATGCTCAAATATTACACGTTGATGATGTTAGGGTTGCTACTGGCCAGCGTGGCCATCGCCCAAAACGGCTCCGGACGCACTTTGGCCCGCGTCACCCACCCCCAGCCGCAACCAGTCCGACCGCTGTTGCACGCTTTTGAGACCAGTGTGCCAGAGGCTACGGACATTCCCTCCCCCACAGGGGAGGGTCAGGGTGGGGTTGTTCAGCCGGGGGTCGGCTACCGCGACCTAGAGGAAGTAGCCGGGTTGACCCGCTGGGATGCACAGTGGTACGGCTGCGGGTCGCAACGCATCTACGCTAATGCGGAAGGCGAGCCGGTCGCCCACTGGCTATTTAGTCTGCAGGAAAGTGGCTTCTCCGATCGCGGTACGGGCCGGAATGTGCGCGAAGGCGGCAGCTGGCCTGCCGTGGCGCAGCGGGTAGAGGCGGTGCGCACGGGCTTCCCCTCGGCAACCATCCTCGGCGATGGCACCGAAGTGATCGTTAGCCATAATACTTCGGTGACGCCGTTCAAGTTGTGGATAGCCCGCAAAGCACCCGGCGCGACCACCTGGACGGAAAGTGCTTTGCCTAATCCTTCCGGCATTCGGATGCTGTGGCCCAAGATCGCCGTGGGTGGTGCCAACCAGCAGACCCTCCACGTAATTGGCATCACCGCGCCGGTGGGGGGTGCCACTCTTGGGGAGGTGTACCGCGGCTTAAACGGCCACATCCTATACTATCGCTCTATGGACGGCGGACTGAGCTGGGACCAGCAAAACGTCGTCATCCCTGGGCTGGACAGTAGCCGCTACGTGGGGTTCGGTGCCGACTCCTATACTATTGATGCCTCCGGCGATGGAGTAGCCATCGCAGTGTTCCCCGACTGGAATGACGTACGGGTGTACAAATCCGTGAACAATGGAGATTCATGGGCAGATATTCAGGTGTTCGACTTCCCGGACGCTGTGGAAAACTATCGGCCCTTACCGGGTGTCATGTACACGATAGACGACATCCCGCTGGACACCTTTGCGCCCGACCCCCTGGCGATTCGCACCCACGACGGCTTTGGTGCGGTGTTGATCGATCAAAATCAAGAGGTACACACTTGGTTTGGGGAAATGTACGTGACCGATCTCGCTTTCACGGACACCGTCTCCAGCTTCTATCCGACGATAAATGGTCTGTACCACTGGAAAGAAAGCTTTGGTGCCAATCCGGAAATTATCACCGGAGCATTCGACTACGATGGGGACAATCAACTGACTATTACCAACATAAATGAAATAGCCAGCTATAACGGAGCCAACCTGTCCAGTTTCCCGACGGTCGGCACGGATGATGACGGCACTATCTATTTGGTTTATGCTGCTTTGCACGAGCTGTACCGGACGGGGACGACTGCCGACAAGGACCAATTTTACCGCCACCTGTACGCCATGAAATCCACGGACGGCGGCATTACCTGGGGCGAAGCACTGGAACTGACTGCCGAACCCTACGTCATCCCAGATCTGGCACCCTTTATTGAGTGCGCCTACCCAGCGGTACCGCGCCACATCGGCGACCAACTGTGGGTATTGTATCAACAGGATTATTTGCCCGGCACCAATATATTGGATATGAACCATACGTCTCAGGAGAATAGTATGACGTGGGTAGCGGTGGACAAGGCGGATATTCCGCAAGCACTGGTAGGCACCTTCGAGCGACCGCAGCCTGACCCGGCTTTTGCGCTGGAAATAAAGCCCAACCCGGCGACTACTACTGCCCGTTTGTCGGCACGAATGACGGGTACGGCACCTGCCCGCGTGGAGGTGTTCGATGTGCTGGGCCGCTCGGTGCAGGTGATGAGCCTGGGTACGGTGGCTGGTCAGCAGTCGGTGGATGTAGGGGTGCAGCACTTGGCCACAGGCGTTTATTGGGTGCGTGTTACCGAGG
The DNA here is from genome assembly GCA_043753125.1 of Saprospirales bacterium. GTDB lineage: Bacteria > Bacteroidota > Bacteroidia > Chitinophagales > Saprospiraceae > M3007. The sequence goes on from JAYUXG010000224.1 coordinate 9,697, forward strand.
GTGCGCGGTTTGGGATGACGAAACTAGTGGTAGAATAAGGTGTTTTCTTCCATACTAACCCCATTATCGGCATAATTCATAATGTTGGTATGCCAAAATGAACCCCGTGCTACTATGCGCCAAACCGCCACTTTCCCGCTCCCGCTCCCGCTGGATTTTTTTAAAAAACAGCTGTTGCATTGGGCGGACACGTATGCCGTGGCTGCCTACCTCGACAGCAATGGCCATACCACGGGGGCTTATGCTGCCTGGGAATGTCTCGTGGGGGTGGGCGTGGTGGACGAGCTGCTGGCATCGGCGGGAACGGCTTTTTCTGCCTGGCAGGACTGGCAGCAGCGTGAACCGGATTGGCAATTCGGCACCTTGGCCTACGACCTGAAAAATGAGGTAGAACGCCTCTCCTCCAGTCATTCCGACGGCATCGGCTGGCCGGACCTGTATTTTTTCCGACCGGAAACGGTGGTCGGCATCCGACAAGGGCAGGTGGAAATCTTTTCGGTCACCACTCCACCGCAAACCGTCTGGGAAAGCATTCAGCAAGTCTGTGTGGCCGGGGAACACCAGCTGCCCACGCCAACTGTCCCCTTGCAGGCGCGTTTTTCCAAAGCCGACTATATGGCCACGGTGGAGGCGATTCGCGGGCATATTGTGGAAGGCGATGTATATGAACTCAATCTGTGCCAGGAGTTTTTTGCCGAAGGCTTGCCCCTCGACCCAGCCGCAGCCTTCGAGCGGCTCAATGGCCTAAGCCAGGCCCCTTTTTCGGCCTACATCCGATGGAAGGACAAGTACTTATGCTGCGCCAGCCCGGAACGTTTTCTGAAAAAAACGGGCGATCAACTGGTTTCACAACCCATTAAAGGCACTCGCCGTCGGGGCCAAACGCCCGCGCAGGATGCAGCCATCCGCCGGGAACTGGCCGCCAGCGAAAAGGACCGCGCCGAGAATGTCATGATCGTGGACCTGGTCCGCAATGATTTGGCCCGCAGTTGTCAGCCTGGTTCGGTGCGGGTGGAGGAATTGTTCGGCATCCACACGTTTGAGACGGTACACCAGATGATCTCCACCATCACTGGCCGTTTGCGCGATGGGCAACCCGGCTTGGCGGCCTTGCGCGCCGCCTTTCCGATGGGCAGCATGACCGGTGCGCCCAAAGTAAAAGCGATGCAACTGATCGAGCAGTACGAACGCAGTCGGCGCGGGCTGTACTCCGGTGCGGTCGGCTATGGTACGCCAGATGGTGATTTTG
>JAYUXG010000225.1:0-4533 GCA_043753125.1 Saprospirales bacterium
ATTTGCATGGCAGCTCTGCCACTTTGCCCAAACGATAGGCCACACAGTCCGCCTGTAGCGGACAAACTGGACAACGGGGCTGTACGGGGGTACAAACAATAGCCCCAAAATCCATCATGGCCTGGTTGAAGGCGGCGGGTTGACCAACATCGAGCAGGCTGTTGGCCAACGTTGTAAACTCGCGCTTAGCCGCTGGTGCATTGGTCGGCGTCTCTATGCCGAAATAACGGGCCAGCACCCGATATACATTGCCATCCAGTACAGCATGGGGCAGGTCGTAGGCAAAAGAGGCAATGGCGGCTGCCGTGTACTCGCCTACGCCCTTCAACGTCAGCAGGCCCGTATAAGAATCCGGGAATCGGCCTGCCAGCTGACTGGCCACGTGCTTGGCGGTGGCGTGCAGGTTGCGGGCGCGGGAGTAGTAGCCGAGGCCCTCCCAAAGTTTCATGACGGCATCCTCCGGGGCATTGGCCAAATGATGTATCGTGGGGTAGGTCTCCACGAAACGGAGATAGTACGGCCAACCCTGCTCCACGCGGGTCTGTTGCAAAATCACCTCGGACAGCCAGATGCGATACGGATCGCGCTCCCCTTTCCAAGGCATGGGCCGATGTTGTGTAGTGGCCCATTGCAGTAGGTTTGGGGTAAAATGTTGAAATAGCGCATCAGTATTAGCCATCATAAACGGGTAATTACCCCAGTATTCCACAGAAACGAGGTAATGATTCTACAAAATAAGGTGGAAAACTAGGTGATTTATAATGGCGCAACATTTTAATCAGTATGCTTGCCATCAAAATTCCATAATCGATGCTGAGTAATTATTACACAAACGAAAGGTGAGAACCAACAACTAAAGACCTTCACCCTTCTAACCGCTTTCTATAACCAAATATTTGGCTTTTTGTCAAATCATTTGTGTTCTTATTCCGTCATTTAATTAGCATTAAAGCATTTAAAATCATGCCCAGAATTAAGACTATACTCGCTATTGCTGTTGGGGCCGCCGTGGGTGGTGCCATTGTCTCCTTACTGGCTCCCCAAACTGGCAATCAAACCCGCGCTATGCTGCGGGCCATGCTGATAAAACGTTTTGACAACATACTGGCCAAGGCCGAGCAGAAGCTGGAAGATGCTTACGAGCGCGCCGTGTCCGAACAATATTCTCCAGAAGAGCCAACGCAAGAACGCTCCTTTTTTTAACCTAATAATCTAATACACGTTATGAACGCAAAAACTCTTTTTCTGTCTGTCGCGCTGATTACTGCGGCCTTTGTACCCCAAATTCATGCCCAAATTGGCATTAAAGCAGGGGTAAATTTAGCCACTATTTCACAAAATGAAAGTGATGGCGATTATTCGGACTATACCAAGAATTCTGTGGTTGGTTTCCAGGGTGGATTAACTTTTGATCTGGGTGTTTCCGATCTATTGAGCATCCAACCGGAAATATTGTTCATTCAGAAAGGCGGAAAGGCTACGTACAAGCTGAACGACGCCAACAAACGGGAAAGCCGCTACTACTACAACTACGTGGACGTGCCGGTATTGGCCAAGTTGAAGTTCTACAGTGAGGATGGATCGGGCTTCTACTTTGTGGCTGGCCCCTACGTTGGTCTTGCCTTAGGTGGAAAGATCGCCACTACGACTACCCTGCTGGGAACGGCTACGGATCAGGAAAATGACTTTGTCTTTGACAACAGTACCGCTGGAGAGCGTGCTAAACGCTTGGACTATGGGGTATCTTTTGGTGGAGGCGTCAAGATCAGCCGCTTAATTCTGGATTTGCGCTACACTGTGGGCCTCAATAATGTATCGGACAATGATGCTCTGAATTCAAACGACAACAAGCCTTTCCGTCGTCACCGGGGCATTGGCTTGACTGCTGGAATTGAATTTTAAGATGAAAGGTGATAGTAGTTATAAAGTGGTCACTAATCTGAGACCCAGCGTGCTGACTTTCATGCAACCTGATTTGTTTTGACAGGGTTGTTTTGCAATTAACTAATAGTAGTTTTTGATGAAACATGAGTTACTTCGATATTTTCGAGGTGGCTCATGTTATTTTTAGGGAAAAGCAAATCCATCCTGCCGCCCTATCAATAGCCCAGCGAAAATGATATAATCAGGCCAAAGTGGTTTAGAAGGGTGGAATGGTTTGTATATATGATAAGCAGTAAATGACAATGCTTTTCATGCCGCATAATGCCAAAATGTGGTATGATAAGCTGCTATCCGAAGCTATAATAAGAATCCCGAACCCCTCATGAGGGGTTCGGGATTCTTATTATAGCTTCGGATAGCAGCTTATCATACCACATTTTGGCATTATGCGGCATGAAAAGCATTGTCATTTACTGCTTATCATATATACAAACCATTCCACCCTTCTAAACCACTTTGGCCTGATTATATCATTTTCGCTGGGCTATTGATAGGGCGGCAGGATGGATTTGCTTTTCCCTAAAAATAACATGAGCCACCTCGAAAATATCGAAGTAACTCATGTTTCATCAAAAACTACTATTAGTTAATTGCAAAACAACCCTGTCAAAACAAATCAGGTTGCATGAAAGTCAGCACGCTGGGTCTCAGATTAGTGACCACTTTATAACTACTATCACCTTTCATCTTAAAATTCAATTCCAGCAGTCAAGCCAATGCCCCGGTGACGACGGAAAGGCTTGTTGTCGTTTGAATTCAGAGCATCATTGTCCGATACATTATTGAGGCCCACAGTGTAGCGCAAATCCAGAATTAAGCGGCTGATCTTGACGCCTCCACCAAAAGATACCCCATAGTCCAAGCGTTTAGCACGCTCTCCAGCGGTACTGTTGTCAAAGACAAAGTCATTTTCCTGATCCGTAGCCGTTCCCAGCAGGGTAGTCGTAGTGGCGATCTTTCCACCTAAGGCAAGACCAACGTAGGGGCCAGCCACAAAGTAGAAGCCCGATCCATCCTCACTGTAGAACTTCAACTTGGCCAATACCGGCACGTCCACGTAGTTGTAGTAGTAGCGGCTTTCCCGTTTGTTGGCGTCGTTCAGCTTGTACGTAGCCTTTCCGCCTTTCTGAATGAACAATATTTCCGGTTGGATGCTCAATAGATCGGAAACACCCAGATCAAAAGTTAATCCACCCTGGAAACCAACCACAGAATTCTTGGTATAGTCCGAATAATCGCCATCACTTTCATTTTGTGAAATAGTGGCTAAATTTACCCCTGCTTTAATGCCAATTTGGGCATGAATTTGGGGTACAAAGGCCGCAGTAATCAGCGCGACAGACAGAAAAAGAGTTTTTGCGTTCATAACGTGTATTAGATTATTAGGTTAAAAAAAGGAGCGTTCTTGCGTTGGCTCTTCTGGAGAATATTGTTCGGACACGGCGCGCTCGTAAGCATCTTCCAGCTTCTGCTCGGCCTTGGCCAGTATGTTGTCAAAACGTTTTATCAGCATGGCCCGCAGCATAGCGCGGGTTTGATTGCCAGTTTGGGGAGCCAGTAAGGAGACAATGGCACCACCCACGGCGGCCCCAACAGCAATAGCGAGTATAGTCTTAATTCTGGGCATGATTTTAAATGCTTTAATGCTAATTAAATGACGGAATAAGAACACAAATGATTTGACAAAAAGCCAAATATTTGGTTATAGAAAGCGGTTAGAAGGGTGAAGGTCTTTAGTTGTTGGTTCTCACCTTTCGTTTGTGTAATAATTACTCAGCATCGATTATGGAATTTTGATGGCAAGCATACTGATTAAAATGTTGCGCCATTATAAATCACCTAGTTTTCCACCTTATTTTGTAGAATCATTACCTCGTTTCTGTGGAATACTGGGGTAATTACCCGTTTATGATGGCTAATACTGATGCGCTATTTCAACATTTTACCCCAAACCTACTGCAATGGGCCACTACACAACATCGGCCCATGCCTTGGAAAGGGGAGCGCGATCCGTATCGCATCTGGCTGTCCGAGGTGATTTTGCAACAGACCCGCGTGGAGCAGGGTTGGCCGTACTATCTCCGTTTCGTGGAGACCTACCCCACGATACATCATTTGGCCAATGCCCCGGAGGATGCCGTCATGAAACTTTGGGAGGGCCTCGGCTACTACTCCCGCGCCCGCAACCTGCACGCCACCGCCAAGCACGTGGCCAGTCAGCTGGCAGGCCGATTCCCGGATTCTTATACGGGCCTGCTGACGTTGAAGGGCGTAGGCGAGTACACGGCAGCCGCCATTGCCTCTTTTGCCTACGACCTGCCCCATGCTGTACTGGATGGCAATGTATATCGGGTGCTGGCCCGTTATTTCGGCATAGAGACGCCGACCAATGCACCAGCGGCTAAGCGCGAGTTTACAACGTTGGCCAACAGCCTGCTCGATGTTGGTCAACCCGCCGCCTTCAACCAGGCCATGATGGATTTTGGGGCTATTGTTTGTACCCCCGTACAGCCCCGTTGTCCAGTTTGTCCGCTACAGGCGGACTGTGTGGCCTATCGTTTGGGCAAAGTGGCAGAGCTGCCATGCAAA
>JAYUXG010000226.1:0-1750 GCA_043753125.1 Saprospirales bacterium
TCCTTGCCGTCGCCGATGATGCCAAAGTTGGCGCGTCCGGTGAGCACCTCCTTGCGGGCTATCACGCTGGCCTCCCGACTCAGGCAACAAATGCGGAAATCCTGCAACACTTCTTCGCGATAGGCAGTAGCGGGCGGGTCGGTAAGCAAGCGAGTACGGGGAGGTGTTTTTGATTCAACCATTTTTTTCAAGGACACAGCGTGCGGTAGGCAGTCGGGGGGCCGACAAGTTGATTTAGACGTAAAAAAATGCGCACAAAAGTACGTCAAGATTCGCGATTTCTGCTGTGTGTCGCCGCCGCTTACTCGACGATTATGACCGTTTTATAGTGGTTTGGAAGGTTTGGAGAGTTTAGAGATTTGATTGTCAACAGTTTGGCATTGTCCATCCTCCTGAACATTTCGCGGAACGAGACTTATCAGGTGTCAAAAATCGGCTGAGCTGAAACATTGCTTCTTTTGGGCGTGAACCAATTTTAGAAACGGTTGTTACAGGGCACCTACTCTTGCATATATGCGCCCGTTGACCCTGCCGTGCCTGTTTCGATGGCAAGCCAGGCCGTCTTTAACATCTTAATTTTCCTTGTTCGTGACCATTATGTTAAAGGAAATGATTGGGCAATAAGTGCCATCGCAATTATTTAATTTTCCGATTCCAGATAAAGCCGGTGATTTTTTGCTCTAATTTTGCCGCTCCAAAGATCTCCCCAACTCCCTTTTACGCATTTAAACTACTTATCTCCACTTATGTCACACGAACCGAAAGTACGCTACGGCGACGAGGATCTGCAGGAATTCAAGGTATTGATCGAAGAAAAATTGCACGTTGCCCAAGAAGAATTGAACACGACAGAGCGGCAGATTTCTGATTTGAACGAGAACGGATTCAATCAGCAAGGTGGCGACTGGTACGATGACTCGACGGCGCACACCGACCTGGAAATGCTCCAGCGGATGCTCACGCGCCAACAGCGCCATGTGCAAGACTTGCGCAACGCCGGGCTGCGCATCCGAAACAAGACCTATGGCATCTGTAGCGTGACCGGCCAGCTCATCAGCAAAGAGCGTCTCCGACTGGTGCCACACGCCACCAAGAGCATTGATGGTAAGAACATGGCCAATGCCGGACGGGAAAATCATAATTCAGACTACATCAGCAGCAGCGATTCCTTTCCTACGCTGGAAAATGACCGCCCGGCAGGCAAGCCCACCAGCGATAAGCTCAGGCTGCCCAACACCAAGCGGACAACCAGCACCACCAACGAAGATTGGGAGGCTGATAGTGAGCCTACGGAAGAGACGAGCTATGCCAACCGCAACAACAAATTTGACGATGATGACGAGCAATGATTGATCTCCCATGGGTTATGCCATTATCAAAAGGCCTCAGCGGGTTACACCTGCTGGGGCCTTTTTCAGCCAAGCGGCGGATGTTAATAGTGGCCAGAATGGCCAGGGCTTGGCACTGCGAACGAGCTCACTGCTTGTCGCCAGTGTGCAGGTATTGGCCTTCCAACAGCACCAGTACCACGCCCAGTCCGATGCTCGATGGCGGATAGATATTATGAAAAGTAATGGTGAAAGCAAATTGGAGGCGGGAGAGGATTTCGACGGACGTAAGTAAAAAGGCAAAATGGCAACCGGCAAATGGGTAATGACAAGCAATGTTTTTTCAATCGACACCTTATCCGCGCTCCCCTTTTTTCAGTTTGGCCAGCACCAATTGATGGAAATTCTCCAGTTTGTCCAGC
>JAYUXG010000227.1:0-10902 GCA_043753125.1 Saprospirales bacterium
TGGACGGCAAGTATGAAGCCTACTACGAAAACAACCAATTGCAGATCGAGCAAAACTATGTGAACGGTGCGCTGCACGGCCTCAGCACGGCCTATTACCTCAATGGTAAAGTCAAGGAGAAGGTAATGCTGCGCGACAATGAAGAAAACGGCCCGTTCACCGAATACTATGAAAATGGCCAGCTCAAGGCCGAGGGACAGTATACGCCCGGCGAAGACAGCCCGCTCGAACAGGGCGAACTAAAGGAATACAACGAGCAAGGCGAACTCACCCGCGTGGCCAATTGCGTAAATGGCGTGTGCCTGACGAAGGAAAAAAAATGAATTATTTATTGAGTAAGATCCTCAAGGTACTGAAAAACATCCAAAGATGTCACGATTGAGTTCTCCTCCCCATTTCGGGGGAGAGCCTGTCCCGTACTTTAGTCTTAGGGGTGGGTCATACATTTATTTTCCCACAGGCAGCCGTAGACGCCCTTTCGTCGTCAACCTTTGCGAATCAAAACCAGCGGCAATGCCAGCAACGACTACGACGAAGTACGCCCTCCTCTTTCTCATTATTGCCTTCCAAACTGGTATTCTCTGTGCCCAAGTGACCGGAGGCCAGCAAGTCTTCCAGTTCATGACCCTGTCGCCCTCGGCGCGTATCACAGCTTTGGGGGGTGCCCAGATCTCGGTTAAAGACGACGACGTAACTTTTGCCGCGCAAAATCCAGCTGCCCTGAATGCCGCCATGAACGGACGCCTGGCTTTTAACCACAACTTTTTCCTAAGCGATATCCAGCACGGCTACGTGGCCTATGCGCAGCATTTACCCAAAATCGGCTTCACGATGCATGGGGCTATCCAGTATGTAAACTACGGCGACATCAAGCAGGCCGACGAGCTGGGCAACGTGACTGGCACCATACACGCTGCCGAGACCGCCGTGACCATCGGGGCTGCCCGGCCGCTTACTTCCCGGGTGTCCATCGGCTTGAATGCCCGGCTGGCCTTTTCGGCGTTGGACATATATAAGGCCACGGCTTTGGCCGCCGATGCCGGGCTGCTCTACGCCGACACCGCCAAACGCATTAGCTTCGCTATTGTACTGCGCAACGTCGGTGCAGAGCTCCGTACCTACGATGGCGTGCGGGAAGACCTGCCTTATGACCTCCAAATGGGTTTTAGCAAACAACTGCGGTACCTGCCATTTCGGTTCAGCGTTGTCGCCCACCACTTGCAGCAATGGGACATTCGCTACGACGACCCCACTGCCCAGCAGGACGAGGTGCTGCTCTTCGGCGACGACCAGGCGAAAAGCAGCAAAGGCAACGGCGACGTGGACAATTTTTTCCGGCACCTTATTTTTAACGGGGAATTCCTGCTGGGCCGCAACGAAGCCTTCCGCCTGCGCGTCGGCTACAACCACCTGCGCAAAAAAGAGCTGTCCGTGCGTAACTACCGCAGCCTGGCGGGCTTTTCGGGGGGCGTGGGCATCAAGATCAGCCGCTTCCGCCTCGATGTAGGCTACGGGGCTTATCATCTGGCGGGCAGTGTATTCCACGTTGGCCTGGGCACCAACCTGAAAGACTTTTTTTAACGCGCATTGCGACGTGTCTCCGGCCAACCTTTCCGAAGGCTTGAAACTTTCGGAAAATAGCTTTGCGCAAACTTTCCAATCTTTAGCAGAAAAATCGAAGGTAGTTTGGAAAATTCCGACGACTACGAGTATCTTTGCGTTCGCTTTTGGAAAAGGATATGCCCTTGGGCGATTTTTCCATTGATTTTGAACGAGTTACCATAATTTTAGCGTTACCGAACAGTATGCCTACCATTAATCAACTTGTACGTAAGAGCCGCGAGAAGGTCGAATATGCGAGCAAAAGCCGCGCCTTGGCGGGCTGTCCACAGCGCCGTGGCGTATGCACCCGTGTTTATACCACCACGCCCAAGAAGCCTAACTCCGCGCTACGTAAAGTGGCTAAAGTGCGTATGACGAATGGTCTGGAGGTCATCTGCTACATCCCCGGTGAAGGTCACAACCTGCAAGAGCACTCCATCGTGCTGGTGCGCGGTGGCCGGGTTAAGGACCTGCCTGGTGTGCGCTACACCATCGTGCGCGGCGCGCTCGATACGGCTGGCGTGAACAACCGCAAGAAAAGCCGCTCGAAATACGGCTCGAAACGACCTAAAAAATAATTTTTTAATTATGAGTTATAAATTATGAATTATTTGCCCAGTTAGAGTTGATTGCTCGGTAATTCATAATTCATAATTCAAAAATTCATAATTAATTCAACATGCGTAAGCACAAACCGAAACCTCGAGTATTGGCTGCCGACGCCCGGTTCAACGACACAATGGTCACCCGTTTTGTCAATAACCTGATGTGGGAAGGCAAGAAGAGCGTTGCATTTGGCATTTTCTACTCCGCAATGGACCTCGTGAAAAGCCGCACCAACGAGGACGAGTTGCAAGTCTGGAAAAAAGCCCTCAACAACGTGATGCCACAAGTGGAAGTGCGCAGCCGCCGCGTTGGTGGTTCTACTTTCCAAATCCCGACGGAACTGCCGGCCAGCCGAAAAATCTCCATCGGTATGAAATGGATGATCAAATATGCCCGTGCCCGCAGTGGCAAGGGTATGGCCGAAAAATTGGCTGCCGAGATTGTCGCCGCCAGCAAAGGCGAAGGCAGTGCCGTGAAAAAGCGCGAGGACACGCACAAGATGGCTGAGGCCAACCGCGCCTTTGCCCACTTCCGTACCTAAGCGTCGCAACACTCTAGCCTCAGTCGTACCGTCGAGATTGCCCGGTGTTCCGCTTTCAGCGCAGCACCAGACAATTTTCGGCGGTATTGGCTTTTAAAAGCCCATCGTTTTGAAAAACACTATTTGATTTTTCAAAACTTTTGAATAGCCAAATACCATTTTGTCAAAATAATCATTGGCAGGACGGCATTTTTATTTAGCCCAGCCATACTTTTTTTGGCCACCTGGTTTCCGGGTCTTTTTTTAAATAGTTCACTCATTCCTTCAATTTCAAAATTCATGGCAACGGACCTCCGGTTTACCCGCAACATCGGGATTGCCGCGCACATTGACGCTGGTAAAACCACTACTACCGAGCGTATTCTTTACTACACAGGCGTGAACCACAAGATCGGGGAAGTGCACGAAGGTGCTGCTACGATGGACTGGATGGAGCAAGAGCAGGAGCGTGGTATCACCATCACCTCGGCAGCCACCAAATGCCAGTGGGCCGTGGATGGCCAGCTATACGACTTCAATATCATCGACACGCCGGGCCACGTGGACTTCACCGTAGAGGTGAACCGTTCGTTGCGCGTCCTGGACGGTCTGGTGTTTTTATTTTCGGCAGTGGACGGGGTGGAGCCGCAGTCCGAGACCAACTGGCGCCTGGCCGACAACTATAAGGTGCCGCGCATTGCTTTTATCAATAAAATGGACCGCGCCGGTGCCGACTTCTTCATGTGCGTCAAGGATATGAAGGCCAAATTGGGTGCCAACGCGATTCCGCTGCAAGTGCCCATCGGCAACGAGCACCACTTCTCCGGCGTGGTGGATTTGGTGACGAACACAGCCGTTGTCTGGAATGAAGCCGACCACGGCATGACTTTTAAAACGATTCCGATCCCGGATGACCTGAAAGAAATCGTGGCCGAAAATCGCCAAGTCCTCATCGAGGAAGTGGCGGCTTACGATGACGCGCTGCTCGAAAAGTTCTTCGACGACCCGGATTCTATTACGGTGGAAGAAATGCGGGCTGCCGTCCGGGCCGCCGTGTGCGATATGAAAATGACCCCGGTGATGTGCGGCTCGGCCTTCAAGAACAAGGGCGTACAAGCCTGCTTGGATGCCGTGTGCTACTTCCTGCCTTCGCCGGTGGACATTGAGGCCGTAAAAGGCATCAACCCCAAAACGGAGGCCGAAGTCTTGCGCAAGCCCTCGGTGACCGAGCCGTTTGCTGCATTGGCGTTTAAGATCGCTACCGACCCGTTTGTGGGCCGTCTGTGCTTTATTCGCTGCTATTCCGGCAAACTGGACGCTGGTTCCTACGTGCTGAATACCCGCACGGGCGACAAGGAGCGCATCAGCCGCCTGTATCAGATGCACGCCAACAAGCAGAACCCCATCGATAGCATCGAAGCGGGCGACATTGCAGCCGCTGTGGGCTTCAAAGACATCCGCACCGGCGACACGCTCTGCGATATGGACCATCCGATTGTGCTGGAATCCATGGTGTTTCCCGAGCCGGTGATCGGCTTGGCCATCGAACCAAAAACGCAGAAAGACCTCGACAAACTGGGCATGGCCCTCAACAAATTGGCCGAGGAAGACCCGACTTTCCGGGTGAAATACGACGACGAGACCAACCAAACCGTGATCTCCGGTATGGGCGAACTGCACCTGGAAATCATCGTGGACCGTCTGCGCCGCGAGTTTAAAGTGGAATGTAACCAGGGGGCACCCCAGGTAAACTACAAGGAGTCGTTGACCAAGATGGTGGCGCACCGCGAACGCCTGAAAAAGCAGTCGGGTGGTTCGGGCCTTTTTGCCGACATGGAGTTTGAACTTGGCCCCGCCGATGAAGAATTCCTGCAATCCGACGACTTTAAGAGCGGTAAGAAGAAACTGCAATTCGTGTGGGCCATCGTGGGCGGTGCGATTGATAAGAACTATCAAAAGCCGATTGCCGATGGTTTCACCCAGATGATGAACAGCGGGGTGTTGGCGGGCTACAACATCGACTCGATGAAAGTGCGCGTCACCGATGGTGGGATGCACGCGGTGGACTCCAAACCGATCGCTTTTGAGCTGTGCGCCAAAGAGGGTTTCCGCGAAGCGGCGCCCAAATGCAAGCCGCAGATCATGGAGCCGATCATGAAACTGGAAGTGATCACGCCGGAAGACTACGTCGGCCCGGTCATCGGGGACCTGAACCGTCGCCGGGGCTTGCCGAAAGGCCAGGAGACCCGCATGGGCGGTGCCGTGGCCATCCAGGCTGAGGTGCCGTTGGCCGAGATGTTCGGTTACGTGACGCAGTTGCGTACTCTGACCTCTGGCCGCGCTGCCTCCACGATGGAGTTTAGCCACTATGCGCCTCCGCCCAATGCCGTTGCCGAGCAGGTGATCGCGAAGGCGAAGGGCGGAAAGTAGGGGCAACCCTTGCGGTTGTCCAACGCCGGAATTGTACCAGCGTAAACGTAACCAAAGCATTGCACCATACACATATTTATCCCGCTCCGGTTTTGCCGGAGCGGGATTTTTTTATGGTTTAAGAATTGTTTTTACCGGACTCGAACTTTGCCTGTTCTGGTCATTTGCCAAAAATATAATATACAACGGTCAAAAAGGCTCCTATCTTACGCACCGTAAGCCGCCCGTTTAGCGCTGAACGGGCCGCTGGAGAATCCACCCTCCACTTCCTTTACCTAAAAACAATTTCCTTCGTGAAAAACTTCCCCCTTCTCTCTCTCTCTCTGTGCGTAGAGGGATCTTCGCTGTCGCTGTCATGCTGATGTTTTTGTTGGGCAGCAGTGCGCTGGAGGCGCAAACCTTTGGCAATATAGCTTTTGGTACTATCACAACCAACCCAACTACAGGTTATAGTATAATCCCGATTCGTTGGATTAATATTCCATCGCCTAATATTACCGCTATCAATATTGAATTTTTTATCTCTGGCCAATCGGTCTGCTTGGATGCAAACTTGACCAAAAACTCGGTGGCCCCACCATTTACGCCTGGCAATGTAATTATAGGGGTACAAAGCATCTCTTTGCAAAGAAATGCCGCTACCATTCTGCCCAGCAGCTTTGAGCCTTTGCTCACCTTGTATATAAGAGCGCAGCCAGGCACTACTCCAATCGTGTCAGTGGGGAATATTCACAGCGTAATGACGAGCTCAGGGTTCCTAACTATTGTACCTCCCGTCCCCAATTCCTTACCCTCGCCAATGACACCTTATTTAAATATCAGCGGCCAAGCGCATAAGCCTCCCATGCCGGATGGGGATACTCCAGAGACATGCTATGGGGGGGGGAACAACAGCGGCATCCCCGATGTCAATTTCCTGTTCCAAACCAATACCGGCTGTTTTCCCGACCCGCGCGGCCCAGTCTTTAAGGTATACTCTGCCAACGGAGACTACTCTACTACGCTCCCCTCTTACTACTCGTACTCCATCACCCCTTCCAAGGCCGGGGATACCGACGGAGACAAGGCCAACAATACCAACTGTGCCTGTGGGGTAAATGAGGACGACATCGTACAGGGCCGGAAGTTTGTTTTGGGGATCATCACGGATGCACCTTCCCTGCAACAGGTGATCGCCGCTGATGTCAATGGCGATGGCACGGTCACTACCGCTGACCTTGGGCTGATGCGCAATTGCCTGAGCCAGATCGAATCCATACAACTACCGCCCACTTTCCAGTGGTGGCGTTTTATGCCCGAGGGGTACTACAACTTCTACAATGTTCATCCGATCAACCCTACGGCGGTGCCGCCCTTGCCCGGCTCGCTCACTACGAGCGCGGTAACCAGCAATCTGCCCCAAACGAACTTCTATGGCATCAAACTGGGCGACATCGTGGGGCAGGGCTGTATCGAATGCGTTGGCACCGACGGCTTTGCCCTATCCGTCACGGAACGGGCTACCGCCCCGACAAAAGACCTGGCCTTCGATGACCTGGCCTTGGAAGCGGGCCGGGAATATTTAGTCCCAATCCGCGCCGACAAAATGGAAGGCTTGATCTATTGCGGCGTGGAGTTGATGTTCGACCCCCGCTACCTCGAAATAGTACAAGTGGAGCAGGGGATTCTGTCCGAGACCGAGGCCAGCCATAGCGTGAGAGCGGAAGGTGGAGCCGATGTGCTGCGCTATGTTTGGTTTAGTATGCAGCTTGGCGGCGAAAATTCGGAGGATCAAGCCGCGCTGTTCTACCTGCGCGTCCGCGCCAAACGGGCGGCAACCTCTCTGCAAGGGTTGATCTGGCAAAGATCGAGCGACCGCCTCAACACAGCGGTTTTCGCGGACGGTGCCACCACTAAGTTGAGCCTGCGTCCTGCACCTGCTATGACCAAATACTTCGTTGCCCGCTTGACCGGTGCCAACCCGGCCCATGCCGAGACCGAGGTCACGCTCTATATGCCCGCTGCCGCCGAAGTATTCATCTCGATTCTGGACTTGAACGGAGGTTTGGCCAGCCGCCAACGGATAGCCGCCACTACAGGGTGGAACACCGTCGCGATCAAAGACCTGCCGGCTACACCCGGCCTCTATGCCCTACATATCTTGTCCGAGTTTGGCCAAGCCTCGGTGCGATTGATCAAACAGTAATTTTTCCATTCAGGGGCTAGCCCGCAGTGTTGAGCCCTTTTTCTGTTTCCCTTCCAAAAAGTTGGCGCATGAAACGACTCTTGATCGGGCTGGTCTTGGTATGCTCTTGTCATTTGGCTATAGGACAATCTTTCTACTATATAAGGCAAGATCAGATGACGGGCCAATTCCTTTTGGGGCTGTACGATATAAAAAATTGTCAAGATTCTATTGTCTTGACTATAAACACGACTGGTTTTATACAGCCTTATATTACAGATATTGCTATCAGCCCGGATGGCGATTTCTATTTGATTCTATTTGATTTGGGACCTAGTACTTTAAGATCAATTGCAAAACTGGATATTGTTAATAATATTTTATCAATCGTCTGTATCATTCCTGGTGCTTACAATTCCTTGACCTGTGATGCCACGGGTACATTGTATGCCGCAAATGGGTTCGGGTTCTTTTCCTACAACCTCCATACTGGCCAAGCTATTGACCATGGGCCGGTCAATTTTGCGCCTACTGGCGACTTGACCTTCCGTAATGGTAAACTGTATTGCGCAGCTGAAGGTGTCATGGGAAACGGAGTCGTGGAGGTCAACATCACCGATCCCATATCCAGTCAAATAGTTTTTTCCTATAGTCTATCAAACAATCTTATAGCTTGGGGCATCATTTCCGAGGTCGTCTCCTGCGATAGCACCACCACTTACGTAACAGTTACTGACGGCCATACTCCCTCTTTAATTAACCAATTATATTTGGTCGATTTCGGCACCCAGAGCGTCACCTATCTATGCGACACGCCCGGCCCAATAGTAGGTGCCGCCACCGCCAACGAATTCCTCGCTTCCGACTGCTCCGTCCGCCTCGACCTGGACGACGATAACTCCTCCCTGGCCCCCGGTGCCGACTACCGGGCCAAGCCCTACTGCGGCGGCCCCGCCTCCATCGCCGTTGCCGATACCGACGCGGTCTTTTACGCCGGCTACCGGGTGGACTCCCTGCGCATTCGGCTGCTGCCTCCGGCACCGGATGGGGCGGCCGAGTACCTGGATGCTACGGTCGCACCACCGCTCAGCATCAGCGGCCAGAACAGCCATTGGCTCACTTTGCACAATCCTGGCGGAGCCAAATCTCTTGATTTTCAAACCGCTATCCGCTCGGTGCACTGGCAGAATATCGCCGCCACCGTCACGCCGGGGCCGCGTACCGTGGAGTTTGTGGCCTTTGCCAGCGGCGGGCGCGGCGACACGGCTTTGGCATTTATCCCCGTCTTCGCCGAACGCACGGCCGGTCGCGACACGTCCGTAGCGGTTTGCGCCGATGGCCCGCTCTTGGCCGTGGCCGACCTGCTTTCACCCTCGGCCAGTCCGGGAGGCAATTGGCAGCCTGCTTTGCCGCCCAATGGCCTGTTCGAGCCAGCCAGCGGGGCCTCCGGTGTCTTTCAGTATATTTTGCCCGCCCAGGAATGCCCCGGCGACACGGCCCAGGTAGCTATTACGGTGCGGCCCTCCCCCATATTCAGCCTTGGCCCGGATCGTGGTTTCTGTGTCGGCGATAGTGTTGTACTGGGGCCAGTCGGTGGATCGGTCGTTTGGCAGGATGGTCAGAGCAGTACAGAATACGCTACGAATCTGCCCGGTCTGTACTGGGCCGAGACAGCCGATGCCTATGGCTGCCGTTTCCGCGACAGCGTGGCCCTGATTCGCTACGAGCCGGTGCAGACCCAGGGGCCGGTGGCCCGTTGCTTTGGGCAACCGTATATGTGGCACGGCACAGCGGTCAGCATGGACACACTGCTCTGCGACACACTGGTGGGTACCAACGGCTGTGATTCCACCTATTGTCTTGCGCTGTCCTTTTATTACCCAACTTTGGCGGTGGACACGGTGATTTGCGCCGGGAAGTCCTTTCCTTGGCAGGGCCAAACGCTTTCGACTACGGGCAATTACCCGGATACCTTCTTACTGGGGGGCTGCCGGACCGCAGTGGATTTGCACTTGGTGATAAGGCCGCCGGTGGTGCTATCCCTGAATGCTACGATCTGCGCCGGGGACACCTTCGTGGTGGGCAGCCAGTCATTCACCGCCGCCGGGCCGCATCAGGTGTCGTTCCAGACCCCAATGGGCTGCGACAGCCTCGTACAATTGCAACTGACGGTGCAGCAGACCATTATGACGACCGTTGCGGCCAATATTTGTCTGGGTGGGCAGTACCCGTGGGCCGGGGCCTACCTGACCGTGCCGGGTATATACACCGATACGCTGCAGACGGCGGCGGGCTGCGACAGCGTGGTCACGCTCACGTTGGGCGGGCTGCCCCTCCCGGTGCCGGTGCTGTCGGGCGATACGCTGTTCTGTCCAGGTGAGGCCACTACGCTCAGCGCAGGCCCCTTCGCTGCCTACGCTTGGTCCACCGGGGCTAGTACCGCGCAAGTAATAGTGACGGCGGCGGGTGCCTATAAGGTCACGGTGACCAATGCCGATGGCTGCACTGCGTCGGCTACGGCCCAAGTCGCTGCTTATCCGGAAATAGTAGCCATGTGGGAAACGAACGATCCGCTCTGCTCCGGCGGGGCAGACGGCCGGGTGGCACTGGCCGGGATGACGGGTGGGCAGCCCCCCTTTCACTACCAATTGGGCCAGGGGCCACTGGTGGTCATACCGGAGTTTGCCAGCCTGCCCGCCGGGCTATGGATGGTAACGGTGACCGACTTGGTGGGTTGCGCCAAGACGTACTCGGGCGAGTTGTACGATCCCAGTGCCTGGACGGTGGAATTGAGCGCATCGCCGCTGCTGGAAGCGGGCATGGCCTATTCGATACCATTGGAAAGCACTGGCCATGAACCGCTTACGTATGTGTGGTCGCCAGCAGCGGGCCTGTCCTGTGTGGATTGTCCAAACCCGGTGTCCCGGCCGGACAGTACCACCACCTACACGGTAATCGTGACGGACGCGGACGGCTGCACCCAAATGGCCAGCCTGACCATCCGGGTGGCGAAGAAAGCACCGGGGCTGTACGTGCCAACGGTCTTTTCGCCGAATGACGACGGCAAAAATGATTATTTCAACCTCTTTGCCGATCCACTGGTGTTCTGGCAAACGGAGCTGCTGCGCGTCTATGACCGCTGGGGTGGCCTGGTCTTTGAAGCCGTTGGCTTGCCTTTAAATCAGGAGAAGATGGGCTGGAATGGCCAGGCGCGGGGCAAAGACTGCCTGCCGGGTACTTACGTATTCTACGCCGAGGTACGTCTATTCGATGGCTCTGTGCTGCTCCGGACGGGCGAGGTGCTGCTGGTGCGGTAGGGTAGAACTCACTTCCAAGTCCGTCGTACATTTTAATCCCGCCCTGGCAAAACCGGAGCGGGATTATTTGTTTTAGCCCATCCTTTTCCGAAAGTCCAGCGCAGGCTAACCTCTCTTTCTTTGGCTACAAAAACAAAGATCCATTTTTATAGAAAGAAGACTTCACTAAAAACAATATATTAGCAGATGCCCCCTCAACGATAATGGCACAAGCATGATCTATAAATTTTTGATAATATTAAATTTTTATCAAAAAAATTTAT
>JAYUXG010000228.1:0-1750 GCA_043753125.1 Saprospirales bacterium
ACCTGGCTACGGCCCGTGCGCAACGACGACGGCATCGGGCTGGATGCCGTGGTGGCCCTCTTGGGCCTAGAACTAAACAGTGTGGTGATTGGTTTGAGCTATGACCTGAACCTGCGGGCTTTGCAGTATAGCCAGCGGCAGGGCGCGTTCGAGATCTCGGTGGCTTATTTGGGCAACTATGACAATGAGGAGATTATTTGTCCGAAGTTTTAATAACCTCTATAAACGACTACCTGGGAGCAATGCGAGTAAAAACAATACTTCTCTGTACACTGATGGCAATGGCCAGTTCGATGACCGCCCAAAGTGTGACCATATCGGGCATGATAAAAGACAAGACGGCTAATAATGCACTGTCTTTCGTGAGCATTGTTTTGAAAGCGGAGCAAGACAGTACTTTTGTGACTGGCACCGTCACCAATGAGGAAGGCCGGTTTTTGCTTTCCAGTATCAAGCCCGGTAGTTACTTTTTGGAGATTTCCTTGCTGGGCTACATCAAGAAGCAGCAGTCGCTCTATGTAGGCAACCTGACCCAATATCTGGATGTAGCCACTGTTGAACTGGTCGAGGATGCGGAAACCTTGCGGGAGGTAGTAGTCAGTGCCACCCAAGACGAGGTTAGTGGGAAAATGGACAAGAAAACCTTTTCCGTGGCGGACAACATTAGCCAAAGTGGCGGCTCGGTGTTACAGGCGATGCAAAACTTGCCGGGGATTACGGTGCAAGATGGTAAAGTACAGTTGCGGGGCAATGACAAAGTAATGGTGTTGATCGATGGTCAACAAACGGCATTGACTGGTTTTGGCAACCAGACGGGGCTGGACAATATAGCCGCCTCGGCCATTGAGAAGATCGAGATCATCAACAATCCATCGGCCAAGTACGATGCCAACGGAAACGCCGGTATCATCAACATCATCTATAAAAAAAACAAGAAAGAAGGCTTTGGTGGAAAAGTGGGCCTGGTAACCGGAATGGGTGCTTTGTGGGAAAGGAAGGAAAACCTGCCCACTATTAGACCACAGTATCGGTTGACGCCCAAGATAAATCCATCGCTATCGCTTAATTACCAAAAGAATAGAATCAATGCCTTTTTTCAGGGCGATTATTTGTACACGGAGACGCTTAACAAGAATGAATTCGTGACCCGCAGCTATGACAATGGCACAATAATCAATCAACAATTAAAAAGAAACCGGAATACCGGCTTCCTGACCACCAAAGCAGGACTGGACTGGACTATTGATAACCAGAATATGTTGACTGTGTCGGGGTTGTTCGGCAGCGAAAAAATAATCGATCGGGGCGACCAGCCTTTCTTCAACGCCAATCTATCGAAACGGCTTCGCCTGTGGCAGTTTCTGGAAGATGAATTGAAAACCACGGTCATGGCTACCGCTGCTTACCAGCACAAGTTTAAGCAAGCGGGCAATTTATTAAACGTCGGTTTCAACTACACCTTCCACCGCGAGGACGAAAAATACTTTTTCGACAATATTTTGCCGGATTACACGGGGAAAGACGCTTTTGCTCTGCTCTCCGACGAACACGTGGCCGACTTGAACATTGATTACGTCAAGCCACTAAAACATGGGCGCATAGAAGGCGGGTTCAAGTTTCGCCACCGCAATATTCCCACCAATATGCAATTTATACCGGGGCTGAATTCGCCTTTGGACACCAATGCAGGCGGCTGGGCTACCTATAAAGAAATAATTCCTGCCTTGTACGGCAACTATGTTTTTGAGAG
>JAYUXG010000229.1:0-4526 GCA_043753125.1 Saprospirales bacterium
TTTGATGTTGCCGTCCACGTCGATGGAGATTTTACGGTTGAGGCAGGAGTTATGATGGTGAGATTCGGTGAAAGTTTTGACATGGTAGCTGAAAAATTTATTATCTACAAGACCGCAATTTTTTGCGCTTGTTATATCATTTTTAGTAAACCTAATTGTTCCTATATCCCCGGGTGGAAATTGTTCATAAGGGCTAAAACAATCTTCAAAAGTAGCGGAATACACTGTAATTGATAAAATTCTGTCAAATTTCCTACATAATTCCATAAATTGAATTTTCTGAATAGATTCACTGTACCTGACCACTATTTCTATCGAAACAATCCGCTTTCGTTCTGCACAATAAAGTATATCTTCCAAAAAATGTATATTAATATTATGCCGATTGAATATTCTAAGTTGAATATGGATACTGCCGAAAGCAGATAATTGGGAGAAAATAGATTCAAAATCGTACAATGTACCATCATCAATGTCTATTATTACATTCGTAATACGGCTGGGATTATACCACTCAGTCGAAATAGGCGGAAACATGGCTGTGTCCGGATGAAAAAATACGATTTGATTCTTTATTAAAAAATCAAAATATTCACCGATAACTTCATTGCTTTCATATCCGTATGCGCATTTTATTTCTTCAATCGTCTTATTTTGGTGAATGACCAGAATATCTAAAAGAGAATTGGGTACAAAGTGCGCCTTTTGTCTTTGAACATCAACAATTACACTTCGTCGCGCCCCTTTTGTTGGGATGCAGCAGGCAAATAATACCCATGGGTAATTTACATTGGTTAAACTATTATCTGGCATTAAATTATCTTACTGATAGGTTTATAGAAAGGGTGAGTACTCATTTCGTGCGTACTATACGCATCAACCGAAACAAATTTTGGCAACAGCATATTCGAAATTTGCTCTTCGCTGCGCACAACCCCCTTGATTGATTTATATTTCAAGGGAAATTCGCCAATAAATTTTTCGTCAATGGAAATCTGGTGATCAATGACTCCATATTTGTTTTTCATGAGTACACAATTAGCGGATGATATGCAGGGCCATAGGGTTTTCTTGGAAAAATGCGTATAAATCCGGTCTTATTCCTTTAGTTCTGTATTGCGTAACATCAATTGTAGCTTTTGTGAATTCTATTTTGTGCGTAACATCAGTTGTTAACACAGTGCAAGCAGGTGCTCTGCAATCTCTTTTTCAATAAAGTAGTTACAATTTTGCGAAACAAAATCGAACTGGCCAACAGGGTTTATTTCCAGGAATACATAATCACCATTGGGGGTGACAACCATATCAATGGAGCCAGTAGTTATACCACTAATTTTTAAAAAATTTCTGATACTAGTTTCATATTTTTCTGGCAATATATATGACACCATCCTGTTGGGATTGGACCAATTATAGTTGCGGAAATCAAGTGATGTCTGTTCATCCAACTGTGAAAATATAGCCATGCACCACAACTTTTGCTCAACTGTAAATATACGTAATTCGTATGATTTTTCTACATATTCTTGCACCAAAGATGGAAAAAAATTATCGTCTATATCTTTAATATGATCTATGGTGATAAGCGTTGGGCCAAATGTGCCGAATTCAATAGAAAATCCATCCCTGGCTTTTAAATCATTCAGTATAGACTTGGTGATTAGTTTAGGGTGTTTGGAAAGAATATTTTGTAGATCTCGTTTGTTATCTACGATCCAGGTATTCGGAATAGATAATCCGCACTTTTCAGCATTCAATATACTCGTGAGCTTATTACAATGCTTATTATTAAAATAGGAACCTAAAGAAGGCAGCTGCTCAAGCCTGAAATGTAACATTTCTACCACGGAACTCCATTCAGAGGTTAAATGTTTTTCTACGACATCGGGCATTTTTTTAACAAGTCGCAAGTCTGGCAATTCTTTAACAAAAGTTCCTCTTCTATACCAGACTGCTTTCAAATCTTTAAAAAACAAAACCTTGTTTTTAACAACGATGTTAAACGAAAACCCCTCTCCAATACCTATTACAATACTATCAATCTTTTCTTCTTTGTTTATTACCGCGTATTTAACATCGTAATATAGTAGCCAGTCAATGACTCTATGAGTAGATATATCCCGGCCTTCACTTATTATGAGTACCATATTTCAAATCAGTTTTTATCATTTTTCTAGTTATTATTTTTTCTTCTTCGGCTCCTAAACCGTCAACAATTGCTACCCCGCCCCAAATAGCAATTAAAAAATCGCGCTGCCTGCCTTTTCTAAAGAGTTGATAATTTATTTTATCGCAAAATTCTTCATAACTGCAAAGCATTAAAGAATCTCTATTTTTATCAATGTCTTTTACCTGATCCTCTGATGGTTTATTTAAATATACATTATTATTTATTGACATATACGGTTCAAGCGTGCCAAATATGAAACTTTTTTTAGCATTTAATGCTAGATCATACCACCACATAAATCTTTCTGGGTGCATCCTCCCTTCATACAATCCCTTTGTTAAAATCGGGGTCATTTCAAAGTGTTTATTCAAATAGGCATGCCTTAACATCAGATCCAGGGGAGAAAAAACCAGGATAGTATCATCTTCAACAAAAACGCCTAAATCATGGTCTGGCGGAAAACCATATTGCGCCAAAATGGCGGTCAGGGCAGCGGTAACACTGTCGTCACGGAGTCTTATAGCTGCTGGCGATACAGTATAGGTAGAATCATCATCATCACGAATCAAGCGCAGTTCCCGATCTTTCGCGTACAAAGACTCTATTTTTACTCGGAGAGGCCAGTTAACGTGCTTAATATAACGATTTCTACTCTTTTCATAGTCCTCAATAAATTGGGGCCAATAAGTAGAATATCTAAATGGCTTGTAGGACTTTTTTTTCATGAAGAACGGCATTTCACAGCCTAGAACTACCAATGAATCACAGTAATATTTCACTTTTTTAAAATCATAGGCATAAACGGCACAGATGGAAGCATTGTAGAAATTACTTGCTATTTCAATACCCATAGAAGAAAAGGCTGAATCATAGCACATAAGTGCAGCTGAATACTTTTCTTTGCATACATATTCCTCTGCCTGATTTATGTGACCCCAATATTGCCTGACATTATTGGTTTGGCCACTAGCGTCAAAATATAAACATACCCACAAAAACAAAAAAAAGTAGTTGCGCATGATTTTCAAAGCAATTTACTAAGGGATTATTAAAAATCCCCTTTGCCAAGTATTCAAAAAACATTTTAAATATATTTTTTTTGAACAAAATGGCAAAGGGGTAACGTGATTTTTACGAGTCACTAACTATCGGCGCAGGTGCTGGAGCCATGGTAAGTGGTCGTACCGCCGGAAGAAGTATCCGAACCCCAGGACAGTTCTACACTGTCGCAGGTGCCAGCTCCTAGGGTCTTCGACCCTGGCCCAGTGTTTCCACCACGAATGAGCGACCCTTCTTCTTTTGTCAACTCTTTACTTTGAAACAATTCTTGATTGATGCGTTCCATACTGATAAAAAATTGTAATTGCTCTCCCTGCTTTTCATTCGCCGTCCTCCCGATGGGTTCCGGCTGGGTAGGGAGCATCCCCGCCTTCTCCAGCCTTACGGTGCACCATAATTCGGAGAAGTGGTACAAAGTTCAAGAGCGTCACCGCCAAAATTTGGCGGTGCAAACCTTTTTTTCCAATTATTTTCATTGCCGCCCTGAATGCGCATCAAGGCATCTTTGCCGACCACGATTTCGAAGTGGATTTTGACTTCTTCCTCGTAATAATAGGTTTTTCTTTCTTTGTCATAGGCCACGGGCAGGCCCATAGCGCGGAGCATGGCAATAAGCCGCTCGGCCTTGCGCTTGCAAATGTCCAGCCTACTGGCGAGTTCTTCCGTGTTGCCGGTCGCTTTGGTACGGATCAAGCGGTCTAAGCGATCGAGCAGAAACAGGTCTTCAAAAAGATGGGTCATGGCGGGAGGTGGGTTGAAAAGTGGAAGAAGTGGTTGATGACCCGCCTTCGCCTGAAAAAGGCTTCGGCGGGTAAAGTTGATAACAAACGTCAAGTACCCAGCTCCAACTGGTCTTTCACCAAGTGAAAGTATGCTCCTTGGCTGGCCACCAGCGCCTCATGCGTCCCCTGTTCCACCAAACGTCCCTTTTCCAGCACCACGATCTGGCCAGCATGGCGCACTGTACTCAAGCGGTGGGCGACTACCACCACTGTCTTATTTTGGTAAAACGCCGCCAGATTCTCCACAATTACCCGTTCGTTGTTGGCATCCAGCGCATTGGTGGCTTCATCAAAAAACAGGAAATCCGGATTTTTATACACCGCCCGGGCAATCAGTATCCGTTGACGTTGCCCCTGGCTAATACCGCTGCCTTGCGCCCCGATTTTGGTGTTATAGCCTAATGGCAGTTCCTCGATAAACAATTGGATATTAGCGATTTGCACAGCGTGACGGAGGCGGGCAAGGTCGGGGCGTTCGTCGCTCTCCGTGATATTGTTGGCGATGGTATCCGAAA
>JAYUXG010000230.1:0-1745 GCA_043753125.1 Saprospirales bacterium
CCGACCCGACCTTCCTGATTGGGCGGGACAGCAATTGGGTCAAAGGCTTTCTGGCCACGCCGATTGTACACCCACCGGGGACCAAATTTTTGTACAATACGCTGGCAACCTATATGTTATCCGCCATTGTCCAGAAAGCCACCGGGCAAAAGGTGCTCGATTATCTGACCCCGCGCTTGTTCGAGCCGCTCGGCATTCGGGGCATAGACTGGGAAAGTGACCCGCGCGGCATCAACGTTGGTGGCTGGGGACTACGGTTGAAAACGGAGGACATGGCCAAATTTGGTCAGTTATTCCTGCAAAAAGGCCGTTGGAATGGTCGGCAAATCCTCCCGGAAGCCTGGGTCGAAGAAGCCTCGACGCTCAAAATCGTGCAGCACCCGGATTTGCCGCAGGCAAAAAAAGATTCGAGCGATTGGGAACAGGGCTATGCCTACCAGATGTGGCGCAGTCGTCATAATTCCTTCCGGGGCGACGGAGCGTACGGCCAATTCATCATCGTTTTGCCCGAGCAAGACGCTGTGCTGGCTATCACCGCCGAGACGCAAAATATGCAGACCGAATTTAATCTGGTGTGGGAGTACTTGTTGCCTGCCCTTCAAAATAGAAAGTTGCCGACCAATAAAAAAGCAACGGCTTCGCTTCGCCAAAAACTGGCTACACTCACCCTTGCGCCGCCTGCAAAAAGCACGCTTCCGCCGCTGGCAAAAACCATCTCTGGCAAAAAATTCGCGCTGTCCCCCAACGCACAGTTTGCCCAACAGCTGGAGGTGCAATTTCAAAAAGACATTTGCCGCGTCGTTTTAACCATTGCTGCCGATACTTTTCAACTCCATTTTGGCTCCGGGAAATGGGCATTTGGTCAGACCAGCAAACGCCCGCCCGCGCTCACGCAGGGCGCAAAAGGCTATTTTGTTGGGCTGCCCGCTTCCAAAGTGGCCGGTGCGTATCGCTGGAAAGACACCAACACGCTGGAATTGACTTTGCGCTATCTCGAAAGTCCGCACACGGAAACCCTGACGTGCCATTTTGAGAAGCATACCGTTTCGATGGAGGTTCGGAACAGTTTTGACAAAAACAGAACGCAGGTGTGGAAAGGCGCACTGGCGGCCAACGGCTACCAGCCCATCCGGTTGATCGTGCGGGGCGACGACATGGGGTTCTCGCACTCGGCCAACGAAGCCCTCATCCGATCTTATCGGGAAGGCATCGAGACGAGCATCGAGGTCCTCGTACCCTCGCCGTGGTTCCCCGAAGCGGTGAGTATGCTGGCAAAAAATCCGGGCGTGGATGTAGGCATTCACCTGGCCCTCACCAGTGAATGGGACAACATGAAGTGGCGGCCCCTCAGCGATTGCCCCAGCCTCCGCAACACCGATGGCTATTTCTACCCGATGGTGAATCCGAATAAAAACTATCCCGGTCAATCCATCTCGGAAAACAAGTGGACGCTGGCGGATGTGGAAAAGGAGTTTCGCGCCCAGATTGAAATGGGCCTGAAAAAAATACCCAACGTCAGCCATCTTTCGTCACACATGAACTGTACGCACCTTTCGGACGAGGTGGTCAGTTTGACCAAAAGACTGGCCAAAGAATACAAAATCCCGGTGGACCCCGACACCGATTACCAAGGCTATGTGGGCTACGATGGTCCGCACACCACTCCGGCGGAGAAAAAGCAAAGCTTTATGTCCATGCTTGCCAAGCTCGAACCCGGCAAGACCTACATTTTTCTGGATCATCCA
>JAYUXG010000231.1:0-4521 GCA_043753125.1 Saprospirales bacterium
GGTAGTAGTTGCAAATCGCTGAACGACCGCCGAAACTGGGTTTGCAGATTACAGCCCACCTGTTGGCTGGCCAATACCGCATTGATCGTAACCCGCTGCAACGTATCCATCCCCTGGTTTTCCAAAGTGACTGCCACGCTATCAAAGTGAACCGTGTGATAATTATCGTAATTGGTACCAATTGGCAGATGTGGGGTGGTGATTTCCGTCAGGGCAGCATCGGGAGTGGCGTCGAAAGTAACAGCATCGGCGGGCATGGAGCGGAGGCTCACGACCTGGCTCCGCATAGTCTCTGCACCCAGCAGGACGAGGCGCGAGGCAGTGGCGACCACGAAAGACGGTTGAAAAGGAGTGGTGGGCAGCATCGTCTTGGTTTCGAGCAAATGAAGCGACAGATCGTAACGCAATAGCCGCCGTCCTGCCGAGGTAGCACCGACCAACCAGATACTGGCATCATTGGCCGCCATATCTACTTGAAGATCAGGAAATTGCACACCGTGATTAAGCTCCTGCAAAACGCCGAAAACACTGTTGACGATCAAGAGTTTGTCTGCTGTCAAGACGACCAGGCGACCATCCGACAATGGGCAGGCTTTCAGGATAGGTTGGCCCGGAAATCCCAACTGCACAAAATCAAGGCCCGGACTGTACACCGCCAAGCCACTTGGGCCATAGGTCACCAGCAACCCATCCGCCCTCTCTGCGTATCCATCAAACAGGGGCAAGGCAACTGCTGCCTGGCCCAATATATTGCCCACTGCGTTGAACTGCACGGGCGGTTTGTCGGCCCGAAAAAGCCAAAAAGTGCTGTCGGGGCCGGGCAAAAGTTTCATCGGCACCTCGGTGGGTTCGCCATCAAGTTCCAAGGATTTTTTCCAAAGCAGCGTACCCGTGGCGTTATAGCGGGCCAGATAACGGAGTTCAGGAAAATCGCAATGAATGGTGTAGGCGGTCATTACATAGCCATCGGCTAAGGGTATCCAGTCGGAATTCGACAGAACACCGTGAAAAAAAAGGGAAAAATGAATGGTATTACCTTGGCTGTCAACGCGATACAAGTGAGTATTTCGGAAACTCAACGGCTGATTGCTCACGACAGAAAACAGCATCTCGCCATTTTTTCCTTCCCGCAATTCCGTGGCTTGGTTATAAAAACCTTCCTGGAAATTACGTTCAAAATACTGGGCTTGGGTGGGGCAGATAAAAGCGAGGCAAAAGTAAATGGATAAGTAAATTAAGTTTTTCATGTTGGAGCGTTTTAGTATCTGCATAACGTGAGTCATCCCGAATTTTCTCCAAAAATTCGGGATAACTCACATTTCAACAAAGATAGTGGCGTGGCTTATGTATGGAGATTTTTTAATAACAATTGCCAGTCGAGTACACTCAAAATGTTCCTTGCTGATTGTTGGGACGATTCACAGACGCAATATTCCGCTGCAAGCCCACGTACTTCACGCGCTTGACCGCCGACTTTTTAAAAATCCGCCCAAACGTCTCTTCGGTCAGTTCCTGCCAATCGCGCTGACTGAGGCCTAACAAATCCGGATGGGCTTTGAAGGCCGGTTCGGTATGGCGCTGTGCAAACCGATTCCAGGGACACACGTCCTGGCACACGTCACAGCCGAACATCCACCCGTCCATCTGGTCCTGAAACTCGCTCGGTATGGCGTCGCGCAGCTCAATGGTCAAGTAAGAAATGCACTTCGAGGCATCCAGGAAATAGCCCTCCGGCGCGATAGCCTCGGTGGGACAGGCGTCCACGCAGCGTCGGCAAGTGCCGCAGTGGTCGCGGATGGGGTCGTCGTAGAGCAGCGGCAGGTCGCAAATGATTTCTGCCAAAAAGAAAAAGGAGCCGCGCTTGGGGTGGATGGTCAGCGTGTTGCGCCCGTTCCAGCCGATGCCCGCGCGTTGCGCCCATTCGCGCTCCATGATCGGCGCACTGTCCACGAAACAGCGTCCATCAATCTCGCCGATTTCGTCCCGCATATAGTGCAGCAGTGTTTTCAAGCGGTCTTTTACCACAAAATGGTAGTCTTCGCCATAGGCGTAAGTGGCCAGCTTCGGAGCCGCCGGATCGTGCTGTCTTTCCTCGGTAAAATAGTTGAAGGTCAGGCAGATCACCGTTTTGGCACCCGGCACGAGCTGCGTGGGGTCGATGCGCAGATCAAAATAATTTTCCAGGTACGCCATCCGTCCGTGCGCACCAGCTTGCAGCCATTGCTCCAGGTGTCGCGCTTCTTTGTCCAGCCGCTCGGCCCGGGCAAAACCGACAAAACCAAAGCCGAGCCGTTGGGCCTCGGCGCGGATCAGGTCAGTGTGGCGGAGCATGGGCTGCATGGCACAAAATTAACCTGAAAACGTTAAAGATGTCCATTCCTACAGCCAAAAGCGAAGCAATGACGATGATGTTCATTTTTACAGTACAAACTAAAGAATCTGCATGATACTACAAAGGCTTATGCCGAATAGAAGGTGGCCGCCGCGTACAGGTTTTTTGTAGATTTGCCTGATAAAACACGAACAGTGGTTAAAAAGTCCCCTCGCCTAACCCTTAAATTAACGCTATGCCACTACAACAGATCATAGAAGCCGCTTGGGAAGACCGTTCCCTCCTCGCGGGGGAGGGCGTAAAAAAAGCCATCCGCGAGGTAGTGGCCCAGCTCGACGCGGGCACCCTGCGTGTGGCTGAACCCCAAGCCGATGGCCATTGGCTCACCCACGACTGGATTAAAAAAGCCGTATTGCTCTACTTCCCCATCCAAGAAATGCAGACCATTGAGGTGGGTCCATTCGAGTACCACGACAAGATTCCGCTCAAGACGGGTTTTGCCCAAAAAGGCGTGCGCGTGGTGCCACAGGCCCTGGCCCGCTATGGTTCCTACATCGAAAAAGGAGCCATTTTAATGCCCTCCTACATCAATATCGGGGCTTGGGTGGGCAGTGGCACGATGGTGGATACTTGGGCCACGGTAGGTTCCTGTGCCCAGATCGGTCGCAATGTACACTTGGCCGGGGGCGTCGGCATCGGCGGCGTACTGGAGCCACCGCAGGCCTCGCCAACCATCATCGAGGACGAGTGCTTCATCGGTTCGCGCTGCATCGTAGTGGAAGGCGTACACCTGGAACGCGAGGTAGTGCTGGGGGCCAATGTGGTCCTCACCAAAAGTACCCACATCATCGACGTATCCGGCACGGAGCCCGTGCTGCACAAAGGCCGGGTCCCGACGCGGTCGGTGGTGATCCCGGGGACCTACCCCCGGCAGTTTCCCGCTGGCATTTATCAAGTGGCCTGTGCGCTCATCATCGGGAAACGCCAGCCGAGCACCGACAAAAAAGTGTCGCTGAACGAGGCGTTGCGGGAGTTCCGGGTGGACGTGTGAAACATTTTGGGCCGCAGAATCCTCCCCAGCACCGATTGTTCTTAGAGGCTGTTTTAAACCCCCTTGCCAGTTGTAAAGGCCTGCCTTTACAACCAGCCGAGGTTTTAAAACAGCCTCTTATACCTCAGAGACACCTGTCGCTTCCTGTTCCTCTTTTTTCCTTCTGGATATCCTATTCCAAAGCCAGGCACCACCGCCAAAGACCACGAGCAGAATGGGTTTTATAAACTTTAAGATAATCACGAAAAAGCCCGCTTTGGCCAGGATTTTCCCGGCCACCAGCCCACCGATGGTCCACGCAGCCACATTGTCAATGCCAGAATCAAAATCGGCGTAGCGGTTGCCAGCGGTCAGCGCGACACTGTTGATAAAAGCCGGAACACTGGCCTTGACCTGTTCCAGTCGGTTCATGTCGGCTATGGCGTTCATAGAAAGCACGCCTTTTCGGCCAAGTACCCGCACGTCGTAATTGAGCGTGTTGGGGGTCGAGGCATCGGTGCCAAACCGGATTTCCTTGGCCCAGTGAAGCACTTTTTTCTCCTTATCGTAAAAAGGGGTGGCTGCCCAACCAATAATCTCGATGGCGGGGTAGCCCTCTTCCGTGCGCTGTGGATTGGCCTCTTTGGCTTCTTTTTGAAGTCCCTCAAGAATGTCGGCATAGTCGAACTCATCGGCATCGTCGTCTTTGACATAGCCCATTTCATCAAAACGCAGGTTAAAGGCCCAAATGTTGGTATCTAAAGGGCCGAGGTCGGTGGGAAACAGCATACCCAGCGAAGCCCCGGGCGGATTGCCCCAGAGACTGGTCAATACAAAATTGCTCTGCTCGGCGGGCAGAAAACGCCAACCGGCAGGGACATTAAACTCGGCCAGGTTGTCGCCAATCGTCACTGCACCGGTCTTCCATTGGAAGGCGCGTTCGAGGGAATCGATCGTTTTTTGGGTCTCGGCCTCCATGTCGGTTTGAGCCAAACCCTGGGTGGCCGTTCCCATGAATAGGGCAAGGGCGAAAAGGAAAAGAAACTTTTTCATTTGGAAAAAACTTGGAGTGGTTTAAAAAATGGAAGTGTAGAAAGGAACGAAACCAGTTACCATAGAAAATAATTGCCTCTGAAGCGGCCCGGTAGATATTCTAATA
>JAYUXG010000232.1:0-4521 GCA_043753125.1 Saprospirales bacterium
GCCCACATTCATGGTCACGCTTTTTGTTTCGCGGTAAGGATTGAAAAATAAATAGGTGGGATAGGCATCGCTGCGCCGGAACATATCGGTGGCCCGACAGTCAATTTGTAAGATTTGGGATACGTTGGTCGGCTGGATCAAGCCGCCGAAAATACCCACGTGACCACTGCCATACACCGAGAACATGGATTCGGGCGGATTGCCCGGTGCCCACAGCGGTCCATCGCCCTGTGCAAAAGGCGTAATGCCCTTGTACTTTTCGTAAATGGATTCCTTGATTAGGCCCTCGTAAGCAATGGCGTTGCCCGTGATGGCCTTGCGGTCGGGCAGGGCCTGTAGCGAGTCGGGTATTTCGTTGGGATAGAACAGGCGGGCCGTGTTGGCCGCGTTCAAGGCCCACTTGCCCACGGCCCGGGCGTAGCGCTGGTCGTAGCGCAGCATCGCGGTAAGCGGCCACGCCAAGTCGAAAGTGTTCATGGCAAAGCCGTAGCCGCCATTGTGGACCGTGCTGCCGCTCATGCCGCTCACGTCGTAGCCGCCCCAATTGCCAACGATGACCCCCCACCCTTCCCGGCCAACGGCGGTGCCGTCAAATGTCCAGTCCATGAATTTTTGTACATCGTATTGGCCGCCGGTCTCGGCGTTCAGCCGAGCGGCCATGTAGGGCGCGAAGGCCATCAAAATTTCATACGATCGGTTTTCCTTCTGTTTCGACAGTACAGTCAAAGCATTTTGCGCAGCGCGGAGGTATTTGGCATCGCCAAATTTCTGGTACGCCGCATACAATATAAACGCATACCCGGCGGCCACATCTTCCTGGGTCGGAATATGGTTTTTGCCCGGGGTCATCGTCTTGAAATCAAAGAACGAGTAACTATAACTCTGACCCAGCACCGAATCCGATTTATAGAACTGATCGGCAATGGTGCGCATGATTTCCGTGTAACCCTCTTCTTTGGGATAATAATTGCCAACAGCGTAAAACAAGACGTTGTTATAGACTTCGTACCAATAGTCGTTGCCGTAGCCGCCGCCCACGTGCGCCCCTTTATTGGTGAAATTCATAATGACATTCCACCCATTTTCTTTGTTAAAATAATTGCGTGCCATGCGGACGTAGTTGCGCCCGTCCTGCTTGCTTTTATCAATGCCTACTAAGGTAGCCCCCAAGATAGAACCGAGTGCGCCCAGTGCCTCGTGGTTTTCCCCATTGTTGATCTTTGGTCCAAAACGCACATCACCGATGGCCGTATAGAAACCAAAAGTTGGTTCCTTGAAGTTGCGGCCAGCATCGTCCATCCAAATAAGCGGCAACAATGGCCCTTTCGCGTTGAAATCGTACACGTAGCGGTCAAAATCCAAAGCGGTTTTTTTCCAGTCGCGCAATAGATATGGCTTGGGCTGATTCGGCATCTTTTCCACCTGGGGGACGGCTACCTGCGTGACGGGTAAAGCGGTCGGCTCAAAGGTGGAGACAGCCGTTTTGCAAGACCAGCTGCATCCAAGTATTACTAACAGGAAAGGAACGTATTTTTTTAGCATGGTGCGATTTGTTATTTATTGTTGTAGCCGGTGTACGGATGACAAAAGTAGAGTATTCCTGAAATGCTTAATCCAATAGTTTATATAGGAAACGTTAAACCTGACAGACTTAAGTATATGCAGATTTTATCTGCGAAAATTCGTGGCTATGGGTGCATTTCAAATCTTCGCCTTTTCTCGAAACCTCGTAGGTTTTTAAAACCTACGGGTTTAATAAGTGCGAAAGTTTGAAATGCATCCGTGGCTATCCGCGCAATCCGCGTTGCATCAAATCGGTTCCCGGACCAAACCCACATTTCCTTCTTCTTCCGCTATGTCTTCCTTCCAGGCGCGATCATTCAAAATAGATTTGGCCATAAAAACACCCATAAAATGAACTATTGCAACGACCAGTAGCGCGTACCGCAACGCTACGTACTCACTGACATAACGGGCCAGCACGATGAACAAGCCGCAGCCGAACAACCGACCAACGTACAGCCCCAGTTCATGGTTAAAAATGTAGGTAAACTCGTTGCGTTTTTCCTTGGCCGCTACATAATCTATGACTTTCAGTTGAATGGGGAAATAAGCAATATCCAGCAGCGGACGCGCAAAAGCCAGGCATACGCCAAATAGAATTACTCCGGTAGCCGAAAACAATGCGGCATTAAAAAATGCACCCAATACAAACAGCGATAACCCAATCGTATAGATCGCCAAGCGATGCTTGGGTTTGGCCCAACGGCCCAGAAAATACAATAGAATAGCCGACAATAAAGCGACCACCGATTGGATGGCCCCCAAAGAGCCTTCCTTACCCACCAGACGCAGTACCAGCATGGTGGGGGCCGTCACGATATAGCCCTGTGCCACGCCTTTGAGGGCGGCCATGCCCAGCATTTTATTCCACAAGCGATCAAAGTTGAAAAACAGGAAAGGCGACTTTTTTGGGTTTTGGAAATTGCCCTGGTGGACCAAAATAGACGCTAAAATGGTCATTACAAAAACGCAGCCCGTCACGATGTAATAAGCGAAGTTTACATTGTCGTTAAACCAGCCGTTTTTCTGCGTGGCCGCAATAAAAGCACCGACCGTAGCAGGTACTACAATGCCAGTCATGGTGTAAAAGAAAGTCTCTATTCCATAATAGTAGTTTCGGTTACTATCCTTGGTGGTGTTAAGTGCCAAAAAGTCACGGTTGGCCCAGAAGAAACCGTAGGAAAGACCCATGATTAGACCGGCAAAAAATACCCCAATCGTGTTCAGTTCGTTCAACGACATCATGGCTGCCATAGATACCCCGCTGAGCAACATCCCCAGGGAATAGAGCCACGAAATCGGGACGCGGTTGAGCAGAAACCCATTGATCATAAAGGTGGTGGGAATGCCGGTGTACACCGCCAATTGGAAAATCACCACGAGGCTGATGTCGGAAGAATTACGCATGATATAAGCCCCAACGAACAACTCGATGATCGGTATGACTAAGCCGTAAATAAGGTTGGTCAACAGCAAGGTGCGCATACCGAGTGGGTGTGACTTGAAAAAGGCAACTTCGTTGTCTAGATTTTTAAACATCGTGCGTAAAATATTGGTTGGTTTTGCTTGAAAATTATTTCCCTGCTTAATAAATCAAATCTGACCCATTCAAAGATTAGAATCCACCTTTTATTAGCCCACAACTTTAGTCGTGGGTTGTCTAATAATTCTCTCTAAGCTAACCGATTTATCGGTTTTCACCCCTAACAGACTATATAAAATCTCCTCTACCGACAACCGCGCACCGCATATAACCTCATCAGAAGCACCATAATACATCATTATTTCGTCTCCATTGATTAGGTGGCCATTTGTAAAGACCACATTGCCAAAAAAGCCCCGTGTCTCGTAGTCCGCCTCTGGCTCTAGCAACGGTGCCTCTGAGCGGGCCAGCACTTTGGCAGGATTGGCCAGATCAAGCAAGACAGCCCCCAGGGAATACCGGTGGTTGGCGTCCGCACCATGATAGATTTGCAGCCAACCAGCGTCGGTTTTAATCGGTGCGGCACCAGCACCCACGCGGGCCGAGTCCCAATAGCCTGAGCGGGTCCGCAGGAGGCAATGGTGGTTGCCCCAGTGTAACAGGTCGGGCGAAGTGGCCAGCCAAATATAATTGCCGCCCAAGAACACACTGGAAGGACGGTGGAGACAGTAATAACCACCATTGATCTTTTCCTCGAACAAGCAACAGTCTTTGTTATGCGGCGGCAAGATCATGCCGACACGGTCGAAGGTCTGCCAGTCGCGCGTACGCATCAAACCGACGCCCACACCATTTTCCGAAACCTGGGTATAGGTGAGGTGATACACGCCGTCGATCAGGGCCACCCGGCAATCCTCGATGCCAAAGGTTTCCAAAGGGCCTTGGCCAAATATTTTGGTCGGTCGGTCGGTCGGTTCGTAAAAATGAATACCATCGTCGCTGCACACCAGCCGCAGGTGCGAAATGGTGGACAAATAAGTATTTCCTTGATAATGGACCAGCCGGGCATCGGACAAGTCCAACTGTAGGTCGTTTTTGTCAAATTCCAAAATGTGCAGGCTACCATCGGGCCGCATGACCGGAAAGGAGATCAAGCCATCTTTTTGGGCAGGCCGCTCCGCCACGCGCAGCAGTAGCCAAGTTTTGCCAACAAAGGAAAAAACACCGGGATTCAACACGCATTCTACAATTAACCCAGGGTGACTGGGCCGAATGTCCTGCGTTTTTATAATAGGATTTTGCGTAAATCTATTGGTCATTCGTTGTGTTTGATTATTTTTTTTGTTATTCTGTAAGAATCCGTCTATGTTATGAAGTACGCTAAGCCTGGCCCTCGTAATGCGGACAGATTCCTACGGAATGACGAAAAACGCAGCGTATACCTACATTTCTTGTTCCAGATATTGCCGTAAATCAACAGCGAAATAAATTTCGCCCTCCAGCACTTGCCGGATTTGTCCTGTAAATAATTTTAT
>JAYUXG010000233.1:0-10862 GCA_043753125.1 Saprospirales bacterium
GATCTGTGGGCCGATCCTTGTACAAATTTGTGCTCACGAAACAGACTAATTTTCGTCCAAATGACAACTTGGTAGAGACTAAGATTCCAGATGCAACGCCTGGAATTATTAATCGTTATGCAATAGGTGACGAGCAGAGCCTTTTAGCCAAGGTTCGTTACAACCGTCTAATCGATATTTTTACCGGCCTCACCTGCTATTCCCTCCAAAATCACTTTCGCACAACAGTTCCAGGTATTGGGCAAATCGAAACTGACGAGATTTACATCGGTTTGGATAAAAGAGGAATGCACTATATTCTTCCAGTTCAAGCAAAGGCGGGACAGACAAAATGGGTGTTGTACAAATCGAACAAGATTTTGCGGTTTGCGAAACAAAGTTTTCTAAACTAATTTGTAAGCCAATCGCTGCACAGTTCATGGACAATGGAGTAATAGCTCTTTTTGAGTTTGAGCTTACGAGTGAGGGAGTAAGCATCGCTTCTGAAAAGCATTATCGTTTAGTACGTACCGAGGATCTTTCCACAGATGATTTAGAAAAATATAGATTGCGCCCATAAACTCCCTATTAATTGCCTGTTTTTGCGCTTTTGCAGCGAGCTTCATTCCTTCACCACCTGCACCCATCGGGTACCACCTTTGCTGTCAGTCAGCACCAACACATAATTGCCCGTAGGGATGTTTTTGTGGCAATATCACTACTGGTACCAAAACTGCCGTCCAGGGTACCGTTAGGTTGATAGCGCACCAGCGCAAAATCGGAGCTTGCACTTTGCGTCAAAGTGCCTCCCAACAAAATTTTGCCGTCCGGCTGAATTGCCACTGCATAGGCTCGGTCAAAAAAACTACCTACATTGGTCGTCATTTTTCCATCAACGCTAAACGTGTTGTCTAGCGCACCGTCCGGTTTGTAGCGGGCCACGGCAAAATCAATTTCGTTGTTGACGATAGCGTCTCCTGCGACCACGATCTTACCATCCGGTTGCAACGCCACGGCATAAGCGCGGTGGTCACCAGCCCCGAAGGCAGTTGTTTGCCGACCATCGTTGCTGAAAGTCGAATCGAGCGTACCATTCGGCAAATACCGGGCGACCGCGAAAACCTGTTGGGTGCCGTGGTCAGCAAAACCAACTACGATGATCTTCCCATCGGGTTGCACCACGACCGATTGGCCATAATCCCCTCCATTGGGGCTATCTGTGACATAAAATTAAAAAGCTCAAAACTTTACAGTCCCATAATTACAATGGCACCTCTACCAAGGCAGAAACAATCACTATTGCCCGTTTGGGCAATTAATTTTCCCCTTCTTTTTTCACAAAATTCTTTTTGCGGTGTTACTTGGCGAATAAATCTTCGGTAGGTAGACAAAGCGGTATATAATAGTTTGGATGGCGGGTGATTATCAATTTTTTCCCTAAACCTTCATCGATTTTTATCAACTAATAATATGGCCAGATGGGTGATTTTTGCGATTACTTTTGTTTGCTGCTGCCCGCTCGTCGGCCAAAATACTTTCCAACGACAAATTAGTGGCGTCACCGGACTGTTCACCTTCGAGCAGACAGCGGATGGCCACTTTTGGATCGGCACTTTTTTGGGCAAGATCATCCGCTTGGACGCCAACGGCCAGTGGCTGGGTGGCCAGGACCTGCACAAGGGTGACACCACCAGTGTCCGTTTCATCTACGACTTGGAAAAGGCCCCCGATAATGGCGTGTGGGCCTTGTATGACCGCAACAACGCCAATACCGCCCTCGATGACTACCTGATCCTCGCCCGCCTGAATGCCACCGGACAACCCCAATGGCAAACCAGCGTCCACTACGGCGAGGTGCTGCATTGGGCGCACAACCGGCTGGCCACCGATCCGGCAGGCAACGCCTACGTACTGTCGGCCCGTTTCAGTGCGCCGGGGAGCAGCCAACCCAGCCGCACCATCTTTTCCAAAGTGGCCCCGGATGGGACACTGCAATGGGTGAAAGCCTTCACGACCAACCAAGGCGTGAACTATCCGCGCGCCTTTCAGCGGCTGTCCGATGGTTCGTTTCTGATCTGTGGCAATGGTCAGCTGGCCAGTACGTTCGGTTTTGTACTCCGCGTCTCTGCCGAGGGCGAAG
Organism: Saprospirales bacterium; assembly: GCA_043753125.1. Taxonomy (GTDB): domain Bacteria; phylum Bacteroidota; class Bacteroidia; order Chitinophagales; family Saprospiraceae; genus M3007. The sequence goes on from JAYUXG010000233.1 coordinate 2,120, forward strand.
TGCTGTGGAGTGGCCGGTATCCCCGTTTTTTGTTCAAGGCGTTTGCCGAAATGCCCGATGGCGGTTGTGTATTTGCTGCCACCGAGGCCGGGCCGTTGCCGCAGGCCAACTGTGTGGTGCGCATGGATGCACAGGGCAATGTGCTGTGGGCCAAGCGATTGGTCATGCCATCGGCTCTCAACTGGATACCCGCCATCGTCCGTTCCCCAACTGGCGATGTGCTGATCGGCAATTACGAGACCCGCAAGGATGGGCCTGTCCCCGACTTGATTTGCCTTTCTCCGACGGGCGATTTTAAATGGGCTAAGCACTATGATGCTTGCCATAATTACGGCATTAGTAATTTGTTGGTCACCAATGACGGCGGCGTGGCGGCACTCCGCTACCGGGCTGGTAGCCACCTATTGCTAAAAACCGACGACTTGGGACAATGCACCACTTGCCCCTCCGATCCAATGACGATTTCGCTGGAAAACCTAACCGACACCCCCCTCGAATTTCAGTGGCAGGTGGAACATCGCGCTGCGCCTGGCCATGCCGAATGCGACTACCACCCCTTCCTGGCAGAGATAAATGATTTTTGTGGCCAAGAAAAATCTGTCACGGGTATTGAATTGGCCACCAATGAGTTGTGTGCCTATAAGCCCCTCGCTGCAAGCGCGGTCGGCTCCGGCGTAGCAGACAGCTACCACTGGTTTTTCAGCGGAGGGCTGCCCGCCACACAGTCTGGTGTTTTCGTGGGAGGCGTACAATTTGCCAATCCCGGCCCGGCCACGGTTATGCTGGCCACAGCGGACGGCTTTTGCCGCGATACTTTTTCTGCCGCGTTGACGGTCGTACCTGGCCCCGCTCCCTTTGATTTAGGGCCGGACACAACGGTTTGTGGTCACGTTCCGATTGTGTTCGATGCCACCACCAGCGGCGCACAGACTTATCGGTGGGACGATGGCTCGACCCTGCCACAACGCGGCATCACTGGCAGCGGCGAATACAGCATTACTGCTCAGGGCAACGGCTGCACCGTCAGCGACACTGTGCGCCTGGAGCGGCTCGAAGGCTTAGTCGTCCGTCTGCCCGGCGACACCACGATTTGCGGACAGGATACGCTCTGGCTCGATGCTACTACCCCACACGGCGACCGTTATCGCTGGAACGATGGCGTGGAGACCGCCCGGCGGTCCGTGACCCAACAGGGCTACTATGCCGTATCGGTCTACCGGGGCGAATGTTCGGCTTCCGATTTTGTGGCGGTTAATCTATTTCCGCGCCCGTCCATTCTGCCCGCCGACACGACGTTGTGTATTGGCGAGCCGCTTACGCTTACAGTCGGCGAGAGCGTGAATGGGGACATCCAATGGAATGGCCAGCGTGGGTACGCAGAGTTTCCCTTCGATGGTGTCGGCTGGGTGCGGCGGCTGGTAACTTTTCAGGGTTGCCACTTTTTGGATTCGGTGCTGGTGCGGCGTTCACCCTGTCGCGACGGTTTTGCATTGTATGCGCCCAATGTTTTCTCACCCGGCCATGATGGCCCCAATGCCTATTTTGAACTGTTTGGCGACGATTTGGAAGTACTTAGTTTTCAGGTGTTTGATCGGTGGGGCAGCTTAGTACATGCCACTGCCAACGGAGTGCTGCCACACTGGGATGGCACTTCGCGGGGACGGGTGTTGCCTGCGGGGGTATATATTTGGTCGGCGCAGTTGCAACAGCGGGGGAAAATAGGCCGGTTGAGCGGGGATTTGTTATTGGTACGATAGGCAGAAAGGCGGGTGCTCTGTCGTATATCTATTATAGAAACACCGCTCCGGGAAATCGATTCCAGAGCGGTGTTTTTATTAATCAAATGACAAAACCGTTTATTTTTCGGTAAAAACGACAGTTTTTTCTGGCAGACTGAATTGGAAGCAAGCAGAGAAAAGTTCAAATTTTAGTAGCAACTTGGTCCACCGTAGTAAAAATATTCGACCCAGCTGCCAGTGCCGGTCGGACCAGTATAGGCAATGGTGTAACAGCTGGCGGGCGTGGAGGTGGGGGTCAGGTTTGCCCAGACCGATGCGCTGGAAGTATTGATGTAAAAATTATTGCGCTGATAGGCGGCGTATTGCCAGCCTGCTGAAGCGAAGGCCCCGCTGCCCATTCTTTTGGAACTGGGGTCGCCGGTCGTCTCGCCTCCGAAGTCTGCTCTTTGGGCAAACGAGGCCAACTGCCCCGTACCATACAGGCTTTTCGGATAGTAGCCCAACGCGGTGGTCGTGCTGCCCGATTTATAGTATAACCACCAATTGCCGTTCGAGGCGCGTTTCCACTGCATTCCAAATTCATATTGGGTCCCACCGCTCACGCTATAATTGGCAAATGAACCGGCCAATACAATGGTGTTGTTGGTTTGCACAAAACCGGGGCCATCCAGATTGTAGTAGCCACTGCCAGGGGTATAGTTAGCCTTGGTGTAATAGATGAAAAGGCGCGATTTGGTGTTGCCATACTTGGTCGGGTAATTCTGCCAGCCGCCTTCCACAGTTTGCAGTCCGGCACCGCTGCCACCCACGTACCATTGTTGCGAGAGCGACATCTGATTAGTGGCCACCGTTGGGTTCCAAAGGTTGAGCCAAGAGTCACCGCCATAATTGTTCACCGCTTGGTACGCATGGGCATAGTAGTGACTCGGCACCCGATCGGTAATTTCCTCAAAAAGTTCTGCACCGCCGCCCAAGCCGTCTTTACTGAAAAAATTGTCGAGCGTCTCGAACCGGATCATGTCGTTCAGTTCGATGCGCTGCATCGGAATAAAGCCGGGAGGACAGTACTTTTCATTGTCGAACTGGTCGAAACGATTGGTGCGCAACTTTACATCGGCATCAAAATCTTCCGATTCGTTGAGCGATGGGTCGGCGGCTTCGCTTTTGTTGGGTTCCGGTGCCTGGGTGTCCAGCTGGTCGGGGGCGATGCCCAGCAGGCGCACCGATGGCTGCTGCGCCACCGGAATGCAGTCCACGTACCGGCCATCGGTATCCTTGAAACTGTGTTGGGCAGTGACACCGTCGTACATTTTGAGCACATGGGCTTTCATTTTCTCGAATTCTGCCTCGTTCAGCACTTTCGCGTCGGGCAGTGCTTTGAAATTGGAAAACTGGGCCGTTTTCACTTGCTCCATGTAAGCGGCGAGGCCTACGAACTTGCCTTCGGACTGCGGCGTGTCTTTGCAGGCAGCGATGGCGAAAACCATGACTACTGCGAGCAGCGCGATGGGGAGGATACGGAGGGAAAGATTGGTGTATTTCATTGGTAAACGTTTGGGTAAAGAGTGAAAGAATAGTAGTGTAAAAATTGACTATAAGCCAGACCAGTTTTAAAGGTAAAGCTGGTATTTAAAACCTCTTTTTCTGCTGACTGATAGTCAATCAAACAATAATGTTGGTTGGTGCTAGTGCATGAACAGACTATTATGCATTTTTTTGAGAGATATTGGGGCAACCCTGCAAAAAATAGGCTATCTGGTTTTATGCACGACTATTGCGTGTCACTAGTGGAATAGATGCTGGCAAGGCATCCTGTAATATGGAGCGAACGGATTGCACGAATGGAAACGGGTTTCCCACCTCTTGGGGAATACATTCAAAGTCCACGCCGCTTTGGATGGTACAACATGGTTAGTAGCCCATTAGTAATGGGTCAAACCTGCGGACAGAGCAAAAGCCTATTCCACTCTCCGAGAAGGCGTACCGCAAAAGGTAGTAGTAGAGATGATGGAAAAACAAAGGGAAACAGATGCGCTCGAAAAAAGAGCGTCTAAGCATTGGGGCGGCACACCAAGTGGCGGCAATACGTTTTCAAAATAAGACTGGATCATTATCATTTGGTAGTGGAAAGATTGGTGGTGCAAATGTATAGGTCTATTTTTCATACAACCAAACAATTGCAAACTTTTTTTCAAAAAACTTTTCGCGGACTCCATGCCGGACGAGCCATTTGGTGCAGGCTATTCGCTGGAAGGATACGTTGGCGAGCTACATCGGTAGCCTGAGTTCACAATTCCTACGGAGTGTCATTCCGCAGGAATCTACCCAGGTGCGAGTGAAATTATCCACTTTTGCGTAAGCAGATGCCCATAGTCCTGTCCTGTAAGGAATGACATTCCTTACAGGTTAGTATTTCGACTCTTTGCAAACTGAGAATCGATACCTGCACTGCATTAATGATAGAAAAAATAATAAAATATAATTACTTCATCTTCAAGTATTGTAATTCGTTCCGGTAGCTTTGACTTTTTTAAATACTTAGTCTCTTTTAACTCAGAGTAAGCAAACTCTATGAACCTATCTTTATTTCTAAATTCAAAATCGTATTCCGATTCTTCTCCTTCCGATTTATACTCATAAAAAGTCATAAAATCGGTAGTATTTATTTTAGTGAGCAGGGGGTACGCTTCAAAGAATAGACCTGATTCGCCATTTTTCTTTCTCCTCCGCCGTTCTTCATCGTTCGACAAACCATAGGCGTATTCAATATGTTTGTTTGTGTTGGACCGTATTTCATCCCCTTCGCTCATGCTTAAATCGATACTGGAGAGAAAAGTGCTTGATCGTATTTCATGCCGATTAGACATTTTGCCAAGAGAATCATATTCATACATATTAGTTATACTGTCCATTGCTCCGTTTTTTGAATTATACCAATATTCCATTCTTTTAACAACCTTCCCCCTATCATACAACATGGTATCCCTTCGCCTCATCACAAATTTAAGGCTATCTTTATTTTTCATCATCGTCACTTCGCTCTTGCACACATCATCCACGTAAGTGCTTTTATATAATTTGTCCTTTGACCTGGAGTTGCTGTATAAATCTGAGATCATAGCCTCTTCAATTCTCGTATTGCTATCGCGCGAATAATATTTTATATTGAGTATAATCTTAATTTGCTTGTTAACATCATATTTTCCTGATGGGTAGCCAGCTTCCGTAAAATAAGTTTTACTTTCTAAAATGGTATCACAAACTATTGTTTTTCCTATTCTACAGAATTTACCTATACAGAATACCGAGTCAAAATTATTTTTCTTAATTTCTTCTTTGTCAAAAAAATCGAAGCCAAAATCAATTATATCAAAAGGTAGGCGATACTGAGCAGAGGCAGCAAATGAAAAATATAGTAACAATATTGTTATTGATAGTTTATCTTTAAAGGCCACTACGGTTGGGCAAAACAAAAACATTTTTATTTTACCAGTTATTGGTCCGCTTATCGACCGAATACCCATTGCGTAAATATTTGGAACGATCAAGATTTTAGCAAGTGCTTTTTTCATGGCGAAAAAATTGATTTGGGAAAAAATTTGTATTTCTATTTATTTCAACCCACAATAAAGGCTTCATCTAAGCACCTAAAATCTTTTCATCATTTTAAAATGAGGCTATTTATAAGCCCTTACCAAGCCACGCCCAACCCAACCCGTCCATTCCTGCCCGGCATAGGCCGAAAAGCCAATATCTGATAGGGCGTATTCCAGACGTTTTCCACCCGCAAGTCTAACGTGAGCGCGGGCCGACCCTTACCCAATTTCCAACCATATTGTAGCAACAACTGGCCCGTCTGAAAACGCGGCAACAGCTGACTATTGTCGGTAGTGGCGAACCGCCCGCCCGTGAACTGATGCAAATATCCACCGGAGAAAGCACCGCAATGTACCCGCAACGCCAAACTGCCCGCTTGCTGTGGCGTGTATGGCAACTGCTTGCCTGGGTCTGCCACCGAACCACCATACACAGCCAACTGGGTCGTCTTGGACCACTGCACCCGCGCCGACAACTTCCACCGCCATAGCCCTACCTTACCCTGCCCGTGCGCGGCAGCTTCGAGGCCCCGCGACCATACTTTGCGTAGGTTGCCGGGCCGGAATAGTCCATTACTGCCGGGTTGCCATAGTATCCAATCATGGATATATATTTGAAAACCAGTTAGTTCCGTAGAGAATGTTTTTCGCTGCAACGTCCAGCCTGCATCGGCACTGTAGCCCCTTTCGGGTCGTAAATCCGGTTGGCCCAAGGCAGCCCAAAAACGGTCGTTGAAGGTCGGCAGGTTGAAATTGCGCGACACGTGGCCACGCAGCAGACCCGCTTTTCCGAGCCGCTGCTCACCGCCCAGCGACCAGGTGAATGGCGCAGCCTGATGTACGGCCCACTCTTGACGCAACAGGGCGGAGAGACGGCCACTACCCCAAGCACGCTCTGCCATGCCAAATGCCGCCAAACGCGTCTGGCCGTACCATTGCGTGCTATCCATGTAGCCATCTGCCTGCGCCCACTGCCGAAGGGCCGAGGTGCCGATTTTCCAAATCAGTTTTCCCCTCCAACGATCAGTGTACTCGGTGCTGAAAAGGGCGGTTCGGGAGCGGCTGGTGTCGGTGTCGGCGAATTGCCGAAAATAGATCGCTTCGTCCAACCAAGCGGCCCGCGTCTGCCAAAGTGCGCGGTGGTTCGGGCGGTGTTCCCACGTGGCGACGGCGCGGGAGGCGACATCCCGTTGCCAGGTTTCGGAGGGTGCCTCGGTCATGGCAGGTGGTATTTCCCGAAAAGCTTTTTGTTGCCAGAAAGTAGTACGCAGCGTATTTTTTTCGTTGATAATCAAACGATTAAATTGCTGTACGTTCCAATTTTCCGCTCGGTTGCTGACCTGTTGCACTTGGGGCTGCCCAATTTGGGCGATGTTTTTAAAAGGGAAATCGTTGTCCGCCCGCTGCCAAATGGCCCGGGCCTGGGTCGTCCAACGCTGGTTGGCATAGCCTAATCCAGCCCGTACCTCGCGTGCGCCAAAACTGCCCGCAGCACTACCAATTTGGCCTGACCAGCCCATAGCCTGAATATGCCCGGTCTCCACCAGCACGGTGCCGCCCATTGCGCCACTACTTTGGGCCGCACTTTGGCCGCCATAGCGCACTTCCAAAAGATCGCCGGGCCAAAGCGGCAAGAGCGCGGCATCCACGACGCCGTGCATGGGGCTTTGCAGTTGGAGGCCGTTCCAAAAAACCGGGGTCCGGTTGGGGCCAGCCCCCCGGGCGGACAACGTGGCCAATGTACCGGGAGCGTTTGCCCGCACGGTCAACGTGTTTTCCCAAAGCAGTCGTTCGGCCAACGAAAGGGGAGTTTGGACGGGCAAGGAATCGGCGCGCCAAGCGGTGTAGCCAGTTTGCACGAAACGCTGCTCGCGGATGGTGGTGGTGGGTAGGTAGAGGGTAGTGTCGGATTGGGCAGGGAGGGCATGGGAAAAAAATAAACCCCAAAGAAGCAGGTAAGCCCCGCCCCTGACGCCGCTTCCGAAAAGGAGAAGGGCTTGATCGTGGGGCTTGCTGGAAGGGAGGCTTCGCTGGAATCCCCATTGCATTTTGCCTATTGCCCTTTGCATTTTATTTTAAATCGCACAAATCTCCTCATAGTCCGGACGGTCGTAGGGATTGCGGTGGATGAACGACGACTTGACCTCTCCCTGACGAAGCACAAATACGCCTGGCATTTGAAAGCCATCGCCCAATTCCGCACTGTGCTGCGCAGTACCGTGGCCTTCCAATACGGTCGCCTCGAAGCCCCGGATCCAATTCATCAGGCCGAACAACTGGACGGGCGTGCCCCGGCTCAATCCAAAAGCGCGATAAAACATTTTTTCCGGGTCGGAAATATGGTCAATTGGAAACAGCCGGTATTTCTTGAAAAACTTTTCCGCCGTCTGCGGGTCAGGGGCCATGTGCACAAAAACGATGCGCAAACCACTGGCCTCTAACTTCTTACGTCGTTTGGCAATGTCGCTGATGGCTTCCCGGCAGAAAGAGCAGCCGAAAAAACGCAGGAAAACGAGCAATATGGGTTGCTCGTCGGCCAGCTGCGCCAATGATTCGCCGCTGTTCACCGTGATCATCTGTTCCCAAATCACGGGCGTCGGCCACTTGGTGAGTTCGGCCATATAAGTAGTCATTAGTTACTGGTTATTAGTGTCCCAACAGGTTCATCGCGTTCAGCGCATCCACCACTTCCCGGACGGCAGCAGCGGATTTTTGCAACAATGCCTTTTCGTCTTCTTGCAGTTGCAGTTCCACAATTTCCAAAATGCCTTCGCGGCCCAATTTGACGGGTGCGCCAACAAAAATATCTTTAAGTCCATACTGGCCGTCCAAATGGACGCAGCAAGGCAGGATGCGTTTTTCGTTTTTCAGGATGGAGATAGCCATCTGGGCAGCCGCTGCACCGGGCGCGTACCAGGCCGAGGTACCCATCAGGTTGACCAGTTCACCACCGCCGCTTTTGGTGCGCTCCAAGATGGCGTTTAGTTGGCCGCCGTCGATCAATTCCGTCACTGGAATGCCGCTCACCGTGGTGTAGCGCGGCAAAGGCACCATTGTGTCGCCGTGGCCGCCCATGAGCATGGCCGAGATGTCCTTCGGCGACACGTCGAGTGCTTCGGCCAGGAAGGCGCGGTAGCGGGCGGTATCCAGTACGCCCGCCATGCCGATCACCCGTTTGTCGCTCAGGCCGGAAGCTTTCCAGCAGGCATAGGTCATCACGTCGAGGGGATTGGAGACGACAATGATGATGGGGTTAGGGGTATGTTTCAGGATATTTTGGGTGACGGACACCACGATCTTGGCATTGGTAGCGATCAAATCGTCGCGGCTCATGCCCGGCTTGCGCGGGATGCCTGCGGTGATGATCACCACGTCCGAATTGGCGGTCAATGCGTAATCGTCGCCTCC
>JAYUXG010000234.1:0-1740 GCA_043753125.1 Saprospirales bacterium
CAAATGCGCGCTGCTTTCAAGAACACGGTGATCTTGTGTGGAAACTACGACCGTGACCGCGCCGAGGCTGCGCTGGCCAGTGGCCACGCCGACCTGATCGCTTTTGGCCGCCCTTTCCTTGCCAACCCTGATTTGGTGGAACGCCTCGAAGAGGGTACCCCATTAGCGCAGCCCGATCCAAACAAATTCTATACCCCCGGCCCGGAGGGATACATTGATTATCCTGCCCTTGCGGAAGCGACGGCATGAGCAAAGAGGGCAAAATGGCAATGTAAAAGAGCCAACTGCGCTAACAATTTTAAAACCAACCATCTTATGGAACATCAACCTGTGTTGCTGGCGTTGCAATCCCAGTGGCAAATGACTTTGCAAACCGCCGATCACTATTTCGGGTGGAAATGAGTAGTTTGCTTCCAAGCATCAGGTGGGCAAATCCACTGAAAAAAACGAACGAACTTTCCCCACCGTTCATCGTTCATCTTTGATGAATAACCGGAAGAAAATCTTCAACGATCCCGTGTATGGCTTTGTTTCCGTTCCTTACGGCCTGCTGCTGGATTTGGTCGACCATCCTTATTTCCAACGCCTGCGGCGTATCCGGCAGCTGGGCCTCACCCCCTACGTGTATCCGGGGGCGTTGCATACCCGCTTTCACCACGCGCTGGGTGCCTTGCACCTGACCCAGCAAGCCATCGAGACGCTGTGCGCCAAGGATGTGCCTATCACCCCGGAGGAGGCCCAAGCGGTTTGCGTAGCCATTTTATTGCACGATATTGGCCACGGGCCTTTTTCCCATGCCCTGGAACACACGCTGGTGGATATGCACCACGAAGAGATTTCCATGCTGTTCATGGAGGACTTGAACCGTCAATTTGGTGGACAGCTTGACTTGGCCATCGCTATTTTCAAGAACCAGCATCCCAAAAAATTCCTATACCAATTAGTGTCCGGCCAACTGGACATGGACCGGATGGACTACCTCAACCGCGATAGTTTTTTCACCGGCGTGAGCGAGGGAGTCATTGGCTACGACCGCATCATCAAGATGCTGGCGGTTCACGACGGCCAGTTGGTGGTGGAGGAAAAAGGCATCTATAGTATCGAGAAATTCCTGATTGCCCGGCGGCTGATGTACTGGCAGGTGTATTTGCACAAGACCGGCGTAACGGCCGAGCGGATGCTGATTCATACCCTGCAACGCGCCCGTGAACTGGTTATGGCGGGCGTGGAACTGGAAACCCCGCGCCATTTGTCCTGGCTGCTCTACCGTCCACCCGGACGGCACCTGGAGCCTGCCGAGTTGTTGAAGCACTTTGCCAAACTGGACGACAACGACATTATTACGGCCATCAAATACTGGACGGAATCCACCGATGCTACGCTGGCCTATTTGGCCCAGGGCCTGCTGGACCGCCGCTTGCTGCGCCTGGAATGGCATAACCAACCGGTAGACCCGGATTACGCGGACCGTGTTCGCGCGCAGGTACGCCTGGCCCTTGGCCCGGACATAAAGGCTGAACACCTGGTGTACGTGGGGCAGGAAAGCAATCGGGCCTACGATGAATCGGGCGACCAAATCAATATCTTGTTCAAAAATGGAAATACGCTGCCGCTCACGCAGTGTTCCGACGTGCCGCTGTACACGCAGTTGGTGACCAAGTATTTTATTTGTTATCCGAAGGGGTTGGTGGGCTAAGTTTTGCGAATGCAACTACAGGGCAGACAGAGACACTTTTCAAA
>JAYUXG010000235.1:0-1740 GCA_043753125.1 Saprospirales bacterium
GATGACCACCAAAATCTTTTCCATCCCTTCTAACTTCTCAACTACTTCTATAAACACATGGCTGAAAAATACGATGCAATTGTCGTCGGCTCCGGCATCTCCGGGGGCTGGGCGGCCAAAGAACTCACCGAAAAGGGCCTCAAAGTGCTGCTGCTGGAGCGCGGCATGGATATCAAGCACGTCACCGATTACAAATCGGACGGCAAGCCCAACTGGGAATTTCCCCACCGCGGGCGGATCACCAACGACATGAAGGCCACCCATCCGGTGCAAAAACGCGACTACCCGTACACAGAGTTTACGCCGGAGTGGTGGGTCAACGACCTGGAATGTCCCTATACCGAGGTCAAGCGCTTCGACTGGTACCGGGGCTTCCACGTGGGGGGCAAATCGCTGATGTGGGGTCGCCAAAGCTACCGCTGGAGTCCGATGGATTTTGAATCGAACGCCCAGGATGGCTACGGTATAGATTGGCCGATTCGCTACGAAGACTTGGCCCCGTGGTACGACTACGCCGAGCAATTCGCAGGCATCAGCGGCTCCGTAGAGGGTTTGGCGAGTTTGCCGGACGGCAAGTTTCTACCGCCCATGGAGCTGAACGTGGTGGAAAAAGACGTGGCGGCCCGCATCAAATCCAAGTACGAACATCGCCGCGTCATTATTGGCCGCACGGCCAACCTGACCCGCGAACACAACGGGCGCGGAGCCTGCCAGTACCGCAATCAGTGCAGCCGGGGCTGTATGTTTGGGGCCTATTTCAGTACCCAATCCGCTACTTTGCCCGCCGCCGTGGCCACCGGCAACCTCACGTTGCGGCCCTATTCCATCGTCAATCAAATCCTGTACGACAAGGATAAAAAGCGGGCGAAAGGGGTGCTGGTGATCGATGCCGAGACCATGCAAAATATTGAATACGAAGCCAAAGTAATCTTCGTGTGCGGTTCCACGCTTGGCTCCACGCAACTACTGCTGAACTCCATCGAAATGGGTGGTCTGCCCGATGGCATTGGCAATGGCAGTGGCCAACTGGGGCACAACCTGATGGACCACCACTTCCGCTGCGGGGCATCCGGCGTCATGGAAGGCTATGAGGACAAATACTACTACGGTCGGCGTGCCAACGGCATCTACATCCCCCGCTACCGCAACTGGTTTGGCGACAAACGGGATTACCTGCGCGGCTTTGGCTACCAGGGTGGGGCCAGCCGCTCCGGCTGGAGCCGCGACGTGGCCGAGCTCAGCATTGGTGTACCGTTGAAAGAAGCACTCACGGAACCCGGTGCCTGGACTATGGGCGTTGGCGGTTTTGGCGAAATGCTGCCTTACTTTGAAAACAAAGTGACGCTGGACAAGACGAAAAAAGACAAGTGGGGCCAGTACGTGCTGTCCATAGATTGTGAGATCAAGGAAAACGAGCTGAATATGCGCAAAGACATGACCGCCGACGGTGCTGAGATGCTGGAGGCCGCTGGCCTGAAAAATGTGCGTACTTATGACAATGGCTCCTTCCCCGGCATGGCCATCCACGAGATGGGCACCGCCCGTATGGGCCGCGATCCGAAGACCTCCGTGCTCAACCGCTGGAACCAGATGCACGAAGTGCTCAACGTGTTTGTCACCGATGGCTCGTGCATGGCCTCGGCGGCCTGCCAAAACCCTTCGCTAACTTACATGGCCCTCACGGCGCGGGCAGCGGATTATGCGGTCACGGAATTGAAGAAGGGGAATTTGTAGGATGGA
>JAYUXG010000236.1:0-4507 GCA_043753125.1 Saprospirales bacterium
CAGTGCTTCTTTGATTTGGTTCTCGGTCGTTTCCAGCCGTTCATATGCCAGTTCATTGTTGGAAACAGCGGTGCTTTCATTCAAATCATAACCAAACAGGTCGGTAAACAAGGAACGGACCTTCTCATAAGAGATTTGACAAGAGTTGTTCAACAGTACCGTCAGGGCGCGAACTCCCGGGCCATATTGAACGGGGGGATGTATCCCGGCGGGAAGAACGCCCAAATGCTCCCGGCCACCGGCACAGCGTTGGCGGATTCTTTGGAGTTGTGTCACCGCCAACTTAGGTTGCGGAAGGTCAAACACCTGACAGGTTTGCTCCAATTCGCCATTATCGGCGTCAAGGGACAAGCCACAAATACATACCGGAGTGGTGAGGCGAACAACGTGGTCTGGATGCTCGACCTTGCGCAAAGTGTTCCCTTGGTGACCTTTTTGGCCCCCATGCCCTTTGGGTTCCTTCGGTATGCCGGGTTTGCGTTTGAGGCCATCACTGGATGGGGGACGACTCAAATTGCCGCTGTTCTGCTTCAAACGTGCCTCCAAATCAGCAACCCTTGACGTGAATTCGTCAATTTGCTTTTGTTGATGTTCTATAATCGATAATAGATTTCTTATAAGAACATGGCAACCTTCGATGGTAGTAGGCAGTTCCAACTCAATTGTTTTTGATACGTCAAGTTATGTTTTAATCCGATCTTCTCATAACCCGCCGAAGGCAGGTGCTAAATAGTTACAATATTTTACTTTTTTACCACCCCGCGCACTACCCTACCCTCCTCAAAGCGTACCACGACTGTGTAAGCACCGCTTGGCCAACTAACCAACGAAAAGTCCGTGACTGGTGAAAGCCCCTTTTGTTGCGTCAATAGCACGCGGCCCGCAGCATCCAGGACCTGAATCTCCAGTGGTTGTGCATTAGTAGCCGAGCAGTCAATGGTGAGACGATCGGCCACAGGGTTGGGGAACAGACGCACTCGCCCCAAGTGCTGCGCGGAAGAGGTACCCACCCCTTCGATCATGACCAACACGTTTTGCTGCAAAATGGCCACTCCACAAGCATTGGAGGCCGATAACGTGACCACATAAGTGCTATCCTGGAGGTACTGATGCGTAGGCTGGAGGCCCATGAACAACGGAGAGCCATCACCAAAATCCCAACTATAGGTCGTACTGGGTTGGCTCTGATTAGTGGTGAATATCACCACCCCACCCGGTGCCAGTGCATAGTCAAAATCGGCATTGGCAAAGCTCGTTACCTCTACGTAAAAACCACGGGTCAGGGTGTCGTTTCCGTTGGCATTGGAAGCGATCAGCACAGCAGTGTAAGTTCCAGAGGCACTGTATTGTATAGTTGGATTTTCCTGCGTGGAGCTGGCTGGATTGCCGCCGGGAAAATTCCATTGGTAACTGGTAGCCCCAGGCGAAAGATTTTGAAAATCAACAACCACCGATAAGCAACCCAGCGTAGAATCCGGCACCGCGAAATTTGCCGTAGGTGCTGATGGAACCGAGACAATTAGCATAGCCACCGCCGTGTCACACGCACCGATGGCGAAAAACGTGACGGTGTAACTCCCTTCCTGGGCGTAGGTATGCGTTGGACCAGCCTCTTGGCTGCCGCTGCCGTCGCCGAAATCCCAGGCATAACTGGTCGCATTGGTCGATTGATTGATAAAAACGACGGTATTATTGGTAGTGGCCGTCGTAAAACCGGCGGTCGGAGCCGCACTGACGTTCAGCAAGGCATCTGACGATATGGTCTGGACACAATTGGACACCTGCACCACAACGCGATAACGAAGGCCATCTTGCAGGAGCGTTGCGTCGTTTACGGATAAGGAGTCTGTGTTGATGCCGCTGTAACCCGGCCCAGCGGCCAGGTTCTGCCAGTTACCGCCAGTGCTGGTTTGCACCTGCCACTGGTAAGCCCACGCGCCGACGTTCGTGCCAAGGGTGAATACTGCATCGCCGCCGACACAAACTGTAATGGGCTGTGGGTCCACGATCACTACAGGCACCGTAAAAGCACCCTTACCAGTTGGCAGCACCAAGGGAGGCTGCACAAAACCCGTCTCGCCGGGTGCGGCATCGTTGCTGCTGCCATTGCAACCATTGGTGGAGAGGGTGACAACACCCGACGCGCCACCGTTGGGCGGCGACGCGTTGAGCAGGTTGGTCAGGACGCGCCCACCGCTCCCGCCACCACCCGGTCCAAAGCAGCGGTCAGCCCCTACGTTATTGAGGGTGTTCCCACCGTCGCCGCCATCGGCTTGGACCACCAGACTGGCATCCGCCGTGGCAACTTGCAGCCAAACTGTGCCGCCCGCGCCGCCGCCGCCTGCACCGTCGCCATTGGCACTATGAGCCGATAGGCCTTTAGCAGATATTATGAGATTAGTTCCAACAATGCTGCCTGCTTCTACCACTATAATACCGCCGCCGGACGCGCCGCCACTGCCCAGGCTATTGTTGGCATGGCCAGCACCACCGCCGCCGCCGAAGAGCAGGCGTCCCGTGGCGTCGGTTACCCCATAGCCACCGAAGCCCGGATAATAGCCATCGCAGCCAAGGTCGCTGGGTTCGTCGTTATCGCCGCCCTGTCCGCCATTGGAAGCATGGCCGCCACCACCACCGCCAGCGTTGTGGTCATTGCCGCCGCCGCCGCCATTACCCTGCGGCCCACGGCCCAGTTCCCTGCCGGAAATGCGCACGGCCAGCCCTTCTCCCTTGTAGCCGCCGCGCCAGTTACCCACTCCATAGTAATAGCGCGCCTCGGGGAAAGCGAAATTGCAGTTATTATCCACCAAAAAATAAGGGGTACCTCCGCGAAAGCCTGCCCCATCAACCCACAGCGGCGCGTTTAGGGTCAATGTACCAGTCACTTCCAGCGCGAGTACGCCGCCGATCGTGCCGTTCCACGGTTGGGCACGTACCGTGTCGGTTACGATGGCATCTATGTACTGTGGTATGGTGACCACTTGCACGCGACTTGCTACATCGTATGCATATAACAGCCGATTTTTCAGGAAAATTGCGGTGGCCGATACCGAGTCGATGATGGCTCGTTCGTGGCGACCAGCGGAACGCATATTCTGTAGCTGACCATAGGAATTGTTGTTGTTGGCCGAAATCTGCGCCCCCTGCATCTGTATAAGTAGCACCGTCCCACCTGGTCGAAAGCCAGTGGTGTCGTGGATAGATACGATTCCGGTACAGGTATCAATCGCCGTGACAGCGGCATAATGGTTGAGGATGCCAGACAGTTGGGCAGTCTGGGCAGAGAGCTGGGCGGCAAAAAGGAGCGGTAAAACGAAGCGCAGGATGAGCATTTTCTGATATTGGTTGCGTGAATGTTTATGGGCGGGGCCGGGCGCAAAAGTAGGGCCGTTGCGCTGTAGAGCATTCGTAAAATTTATCTTCGTTTGGCAAAACGCCACAATTTGCCATTATACACCGCGCAGAGCAGTTTTAGCCAGCACTACGCTACGAATAAAGTCGCCAACCAAGTCTTCTCTGCTTTTACCAGCCAAAGCCCAGAGGACGGGCGAAGGAAAATGCTCCACCTTTGCAACATCCTCAACACCCTCAACTTTTTTCAACACCTTCCAACATTCTCAACATATCACTTGGTTTTGTGCAAATGGTGTGCGTACATTTGCGCCCTCGAAAAGCCCGGTGTCACTTTAAGTGAGGAGCCGGGCGAGTTTATCTCATTTTCAATTTTCAAAATCTTAGTATGCCAGTCAAAATACGTCTCCAGCGTAAAGGCCGCAAACAGGCCCCTTTTTACCACATTGTCATCGCCGATGCCCGTTCGCCCCGCGATGGCCGCTTTATCGAAAAGATCGGTACTTACAATCCGCTAACCACCCCGGCCACCGTCGAGCTCAACAGCGAAAAAGCCTACCAGTGGCTGAAAAACGGTGCGCAACCCACTGATACCGTGCGCTCTATCTTGCGTTTCAAAGGCGTATTGTTGCAGAAGCACCTAGATCGTGGCGTATCCAAAGGGGCCATGACCGCTGAGGAAGCCGCCGATAAACTGGCCGCCTGGCAGTCGGATAAACAAGGGCGCATTGAGACTCGCCGTGACGCAACGACTCAGCAAAAACTGGACTTCAAAGCGAAAGTCGATGGCGTGAAGAAGGTAAGGGCCAAGCCCGCACCCGTAGTGGAAGAACCTGTGGAAGAAGAAATGGCCGTATCCGTGGCTGAAGAAACAACCGCTATTGCCGCAGTAGAAGCCCCCGTGGCCGAGCAAGCGGCTCCGGCCGTAGTGGAGGCACCAGCCGCCGAACCAACCGTAGCAACGCCTGAAGCGACTCCGGTAGCGGAGGAAGCCGTGGCCGAAGTGGAGGCCCCTACAGCACCAGTCACGGAAGAAGTCACTGCCGAAGCAGAGACTCCGGCAACGCAGACCGAAGCAACGTTAGCCGCTGTTGAAACGGAAGCACCCGCCGCAGAAACTGCCGCGCCTGCCGCAGAAACAGAAAAAACAGAAGAG
>JAYUXG010000237.1:0-1737 GCA_043753125.1 Saprospirales bacterium
CTCAGCCGCCGCTTATCTGGAAGGAGTAATGTACGAACTCCATCGTACATCGAATAAACCGCACCATACATCGAAGATTTTGAGACTGTAGGGAGCCTCGCGCATTGGTTTGTAAGAAACTACACACTATGAACACAAAACCGAGCCTCCTGCTAATCGCTTTGCTATGCTGCTTCGCTGCCAACATCCACGCGCAACAAGGCTTGCTGGGAGAGTACTACAACGGCCAGAATTTCGAGCGAAAAGTATTCACCCGTACCGATGCCCAGATCAATTTCGTCTGGAACGATGATGTCGCCCCCGCCCCCGGCGTACACCCCAACGTATTCTCCGTGCGCTGGACGGGTAAGATCAAGACCCCGGAAAGCGGCACCTACCTGTTCAGTTCCCATGTGGACGATGGCATCCGGGTCAAGGTGGACGGCCAGCTCGTCATCAACGGCTGGGGCCTGCACGATTCCGAGCGCATCAAAGGGCGTATCCGGTTGGAAGCAGGCCGCCAATACGATTTGGTAGTGGAATATTTCAACGCCATCCGGGAAGGAGAAATTCAGTTGTACTGGCAACTGCCCAGCGAAGCACCCGTTTTTGGTGGTGCCCTCGGCTACAACGATAAGTTGATCGCCCCGCGTTATTTTGTCTCCACTGCCCAACCCATCGCCAGCGTGACCCAGCAGCAGCCCCAGCGCCCGGCAGTGCCCGCCCGGCCTGCGCAAGTGCCACCCAAAAAACCGGCGACGAGGCCTGCTCCGACCCCCACGACACCGGCAGCCAAACCGGCCCCCATCGCCAAGGACACGTTGGAAAAATACATTCCTAAAAACATTTTTTTTGTGAAGAGCAAAAGTGAGATGCTGCCGGAATCTGCGCCGGAACTGGACCAGCTGGCGGGCTTTTTGGTGCGTAATCCCAAATACCGTCTCACTATTGATGGTCATACCGACCGCGTAGGAGATTCAGCCAAAAACCTGCTGCTCTCCGAGGAACGCGCCCAGGCCGTGGCCCATTATTTAGCTAAAAAAGGGGTGGCCGCCCCGCGTATCACTGCCAAGGGGTACGGCGACACACGACCACTGGTGCGCGAGGCACCGAACACGCCCAACGCGAAAAATCGGCGGGTGGAGTTTGTGATTCAGGAGTAAGCAGCAAAGAGATATCACTAACTGAAGTAAGAGGCTAGCAACATTTTGAAAAGGTCGTGAGGTGAGACACCTCATCTTACGGCGGATAATCCCTCAATCTGTACTGGCCATTTTCCCCTGCACTGCAATGATACTTCTCATTACCCTAGTAACATTCGGATGGGATGCCTCAAAATTATGCAGTAAAATATTCAGGGCCTTTTCAAATAATTGCAGTGCTAAGGGATATTTTTCTGTGGAAAAATATACTTGCCCCAAGTTGTAATACTTGTTTGCTACACTGGGATGATTTATGCCGAAATTCTTCAAATCTGACGCCAGTGCTGCTTTTAACAGATTTTGTGCCCTAGTGTAGTCACCAAATTCGCCATAAATGACCGCCAAACTCGACTGGCGTGCGGCAACAGTGGGATGATCCGCGCCAAAATTTCTAAAAGCCAGCGCCAGCGCTGCCTCTACTAGGTGTCGAGCACGGGAATGGTTGCCCAATTCGCCATATACAACCGCCAAATTGGCTTGGCTTACACCAACGCTGGGATGGTCGTCTCCGAAGTTTTTTATGGCCAATACCAGCGCTGCCTCCAGTAGATCTCGT
>JAYUXG010000238.1:0-1737 GCA_043753125.1 Saprospirales bacterium
TTCCTTCAAAAATTCCCTGACCCCGTCCAAACACCATTCCCCTGTTATGAAACTCTCCGTCATTATCGTCAATTATAACGTCCGGCACTTTCTGGAGCAGGCCCTGCAATCCGTGCGCAAGGCAATGCGTGGCATCGAAGGGGAAGTGTGGGTGGTGGACAACAATTCGGTGGACGACTCCGTGCGTATGGTGCAGGAAAAATTCCCGGAGGTGCGGCTGATCGCCAACAAGAAAAACACGGGCTTTGCCGTTGCCAACAACCAGGCCATCCGCGAGACCCAGAGCGAATACGTGCTGCTGCTCAACCCCGATACCCTCGTGGAAGAAGATACTTTTTCCAAATGCCTGGCCTTTATGGACAATCAGCCCAGTGCGGGTGCATTGGGGGTAAAGCTCATCGATGGCAGTGGCAAGTACCTACCGGAAAGCAAGCGTGGCTTTCCCACGCCGTGGGTGGCTTTTTGCAAAACCCTTGGCCTGTCGTCCATTTTTCCCAAAAGCCGGTTATTCAACCAATACTATCTTGGCCATCTTTCCCCGAACGAAACCAACCCCGTGGACGTGCTGGTGGGCTGTTTTATGTTCATGCGCCGTAGTGCGCTCGACCGCGCCGGACTGCTCGACGAGGCCTTTTTTATGTACGGCGAGGACATTGATCTGTCCTATCGCATCAAGCAGGCAGGCTTCGAGAATTATTATTTCCCAGAGACGCAGATCATTCATTATAAAGGAGAAAGCACCAAAAAGGGCAGCCTGAACTACGTGCGTACTTTTTATCAGGCAATGATTATTTTTACCCAGAAGCACTTCACCGGACCTCGGACCGGGCTGTTTATAGGGATGCTAAAAGTGGCTATTTGGCTGCGGGCCGGGCTGGCCCTGCTGCGCCAGATGTGGCAAAAAGTTTGGTTGCCCGGCTTGGATGCCATAGCCATCTACGCCGGGTTGGTCTTCTTGAAAAACTTCTGGGCGAGCTATTACTATCAAGACCCGGAATGGTTCAAGCCCAACGTGTTGTGGTTCAATTTTCCGTTGTACATCTTGATCTGGCTTGGCACGGTGTGGCTCAACGGCGGCTATGACCAACGCTACGATCTCCGCCGATTGGTGCGCGGCCTGGCCTTCGGCACCCTGTTTTTAGCCGCCGTCTATGGCTTTCTCGATCTAGACTATCGACCTTCGCGGGCTTTGGTGCTGCTGGGTGCCTTATGGGCTACGTTGGCCACCATAGCCCTGCGCCTGGCGGCACATTTCCTGGAGTACCGCCACCTGCACATCGGGCGCGACCGGGTGAAAAATCTGGTGGTGGTCGGTTCCGCGACCGAGAGCGAACGGGTGATGGGCCTGCTGAAACAGGCAGGCGTACCCAACAACTTTATTGGCACCGTAGCCCCGCCCGGCCACCACGACGACCACAACTACCTCAGTAGCCTGGAGCAACTGGACGAAGTGGTACGGGTGTACCGGGTGAACGAAGCTATTTTCTGCTCCAAAGACATTCGCGCCCAAGATATTCTGGCTTGGATGACCCGCCTCGGCCCCTCGGTGGCCTACAAAATAGTACCAGAGGAAAGCTTAAGTATTATTGGCAGCAGCAGCAAAAACGAGCCGGGGGAGCTGTACACCATCGCCATTCGTTACAACATTGCTGAACCGGGGCAACGCCGCAACAAACGGGTGCTGGATGTACTGGTTTGCCTTTTGTTGGGAATCACTGCCCCATTTTGGATGTTCTT
>JAYUXG010000239.1:0-1736 GCA_043753125.1 Saprospirales bacterium
GATTTTGTCGCCGGATTTCAACATCGTACGCAGCCCCAAGAGCTACAATTCACAGGTCGGCGTCCCGCTTTCGGTCTGGCAACTGCAACCAACGCACACGTTGGCCCTGTTCGAGGCGGGCATCTCCCAACCGGGAGAAATGGAACATTTGGCCAGGATCATCCGGCCCACGATTGGCATTTTCACCACCCTCGGCCCTGCTCACCGCGAGGGGTTTTCTTCCAAAACGGAAAAACTGGCGGAAAAAATGCGCCTGTTCGACACCGCCGAGGTGCTGGTTTATTGCGCGGACAACTTGAAAATAGCAGCAGCAGCCGAGGAGTGGGCCAACGCTCCGATGCCAGACGGGCAGCCCGCACGCCGTCCCCTATCTTGGTCAAAAACCGGGCAACCTGCTGATTTTCAAATAATTGATGTAGAAATACAATCTAATGGTTTCACCCAAATCACGGTTGACCTCCCCACCCATTCCGCATTCCGCATTCCGCATTCCGTATTCCGTATTCCCTTTCAAGATGCCGCCTCGATAGAAAACGCTATCCATTGTTGGGCCGTCGCGCAGCTACTTGGCGTTCCGGCGGAGCACATTGCTGCCCGCATGGCCCATCTGGAACCCGTGGAAATGCGGCTCGAAATGAAAAGTGCTGTGAACCGCAGCACTCTCATCAACGATGCGTATAACAACGACTTGGCCTCGCTGCGCATCGCTCTGGCCTTTGCTGCCCAGCAGGCCCGTGACCGCCGCTTGACGCTAATCTTCTCCGATATTTTACAGGGTGGGCGAAATACCGAAAAACTGTATCGGCAGGTGGCGGACCTGATTCTGGAAGGGCGGGTTGGGCGGCTGATCGGTATTGGCCTGGAGGTCGTGCGGTTGCGCGGCCAGTTACCCCCCGATTTCGACAGTACCTTTTACCCCAGCACGGCGGCGTTTTTGGATCATATTGCGGCGCACCCTTTCCACGATGAGCTGATTTTGCTGAAAGGAGCGCGGCCCTTTGCTTTCGAACGCATCGCCCGGCGGCTGGAACACAAGGCGCACCAGACGATGTTGGAAGTGAACCTGACAGCAATGGTTCATAACCTGAACGTGTACAACCGACTGCTACGGCCCGGCACAAAAGTAATGGTGATGGTGAAGGCAGCGGGCTATGGCAGCGGGGCGGCGGAGGTGGCCAAACTGTTAGAATTCCATAAAGTGGACTATCTCGGCGTGGCCTACGCGGACGAGGGCATCGAATTGCGCCAAGCGGGGGTGATGCTACCTATTTTGGTACTCAATCCTGAGCCAGCCACCTTCGACGTGCTGTACCGCCATCGCCTTGAACCGGAAGTGTACAGTTTGGCACAATTGGACGAACTCATCCGCTTTGCCGAATCGGGCAAGGCACTGGCCATTCACCTCAAACTGGATACCGGGATGCATCGACTGGGCTTCGAGCCAGTGGATATTCCCTTGTTGATCAACCAATTACAGAGTCATCCGCAGCTGCGCGTCCAATCCGTTTTCTCGCATTTGGCAGCCAGCGATGCGGCGGCGCATGATACTTTTACCCGCCAACAGGCAGCGGCTTTTTCTGCGATGTACGCCGATATTCAATGGGCCTTGGGCTATGCGCCACTGCGCCACTTGGTCAACACCGGAGGCATCCACCGTTGGCCGGAACTGCATTTTGACATGATCCGCCTGGGTATTGGGTTGTACGGTATTGATTCGAGCGGCCTACAAGATCAAT
>JAYUXG010000240.1:0-4495 GCA_043753125.1 Saprospirales bacterium
TCTTCATGAAAAGTTTTACCCACTACCCCGTGGCGGCTCTTTGGAGCTTCTCCGCCGGTGTCCACCTGCGCCGGGACAATCACCAAGCCGGGCGACCGGCTCTTTTTTGGCTGACCCTGATGGCTGGCCTTTTGTTGCTGGCGGGCAGCGCGCAGGCGCAACCGTTCAATGAGACCACTGTATCACCCGCTCTCCCAGTAGTCAATCCGCTCGGGACGATGCCTAACGGACAACTCTTTACTGTGGGCAGTCGGTCGGTCCCGGTTTTTGTCGATATTGACAATGATTGTGACAAAGATTGCTTTGTTGGCAACGGCAGTGGCAATATCATATACTACAAGAATATGGGTACGGCCAGTGCGCCCACCTTTGTGCGGCAACTGGGTGCTGCGAACCCTATGAACGGGTTTGCCGTACCCGGCAATGCCAAACCGACTTTCGTGGATATTGAGTCGGACGGCGACTTGGATTGTTTCGTCGGAGCTTTCGACGGCAGTATACACGCCTTCAAAAACATTGGCACCTTGGCCACTCCCAGCTTCGAAGAACTGTTTGGCCCAAACCCGTTTTCTTTTGAAGGCAACCCATTCAGCGGGGTGGACGTGGGCTTTAATGCCTCCCCGGCTTTCTTGGACTTTGATGGTGACGGTGATCAGGATTGTTTGGTGGGCAACAGTGCCAGCACGGCCTCTATCCGCTTTTTTCGCAACGAAGGCGATTATCAAAACGCCGGTTTCGTCGAACTCCCCGCCCCCATCTTCCCGACTACTTCCGGCGACATCAATAGCAATGCCTGCCTGACCACGCTCAACCGGAATAATGGTGACAGCCATATAGACCTGTACGTAGGGATGTCCAGCGGTAAGTTCCTCCATTTGTACAACAACAGTGGCAGCAATTTCTCCGCCGTGGTCCTTAGCCCGTTGGACAACCCCAGTGTCAAGGATGTTGGCACGACCAACCTGGACTACTCGTCGCCTACCTTTGTGGACATTGACGGCGATGGCGACCTGGATTGTTTTTCGGGGCGCAATAATGGTACTTTTGTCTATTATCGGAACGATGCCACGTCCACTGCGCGAACGATTACTTGCAAGCCCAATTATTTTGTCACCCTGGACGCTAGTGGCCAAAGGAGCATAGTGACGGGCACTGTGGGTGCCACGGGTACGAGTAACGTAAGCTTGAGCGATGTACTGCTTAGCACAACCTTTAACTGTCTTAATGAACTGACGTTCACGATCACGAGCAGCAGGGTGCCAGCCAATTTTTCCTGTGCCGATGCAACGAATACCACGGCTGACCCAACCGGTGTTGGGACTACCACGCCAGGCACCCCCACCCCCACTCTTACTTTGCAAGCCTCCAATGCGGCTGGTACCACGGCCACTTGTTTCCTTCCAGTCAAGGTGTTGGACAAGACCCCGCCGACCTTGGTCACGCCATCCTTGGCTCCAGTATCGGTGGACATTTGTGCAACGAGTACCTTTCTGTCCACTTATACGACACCCAAGGCCACAGATGCCTGCCCGGTCACTGCTACCATGATCACAGGGGTTCCTACGCCCACTGCCTTGGCCAACATTGGTTTGGGACCACAGACAGTCACTTGGACTTATACGGATATGCGTGGCAACATTACTACCCAGACGCAGATTTTCAATATTGTATCCAATGTGCCGCCCAGTTTTACCAGCAGTTGCTTCACCCAGCCGATCGACCTGATCAGCAATTCCCAGAACCCTTGCGGCTACACGGCATCGCAGGCAGCCCCTCCTGCTGCCGCTTTCACGCCCCCCACGGCCACGGACTGCGAGGCCATCACTTATTCCAGCAACTTTACGCCCAGTTCCTTTTTTCCGGTCGGACCGAACACCGTGACCTATGCAGCCACCGATGCCCGTGGCAACACCAGCTACTGCAACTTCACCGTCATGGTGCGTGACCAAGTTGCGCCAGTAGCCACCAACGTCAGCAATTGCCCTCCGCCTACGGTATCTCGTTCGGCCAACGAACAAGGCGTTTGCGGGGCCACTTATGCTTGGACCACTCCTACCTATACGGTCACGGACAATTGCGATGGTTCACTCACGGCATTTCCCACCGTTGTTTCCGGCCCAGCGGCACCCGGAGTGATCGCTTCCAGCTTTCTATTCCCAGTGGGGGTCACCACGGTCTCCTACGTAGCCAAGGACGTTTCGGGCAACCTGACTTCTTTCTGCACTTTTACTGTGACGGTGAACGATGCCCAAGCCCCTTCGATCACCTGCCCCGTTTCGACCAATATCAGTACCGCGCCTGGCAGCTGTGATGCCTTTGCCAGTATTGTTCTCCCAACGGCTACGGACAACTGTGCCGCCACGGTGACCGAAACACCAGTGCCAGCCACCTTTGTCTATCCAAGGACCCAGCTGTTAGTACGGGGTCCCAACATCTTTTCTTTCGTGGCTACCGATGCGGCGAACAACACTGCCCCTTGTTCGTACACAATAACGGTGAAGGATACCGAAAAACCCAAGTTCACCAACTGCCCAGTCGATATCAACGTGTCTGTGGTCAGCGGTGACTGTAGCGAACCCGTGTCTTGGGGTGCGCCGACCGTGACCGACAACTGTCCCAACCCCTCCGTTACCATTGTGGTGAGCGGCAAGACCACCGGAACGATCACTTCCCCATCCTTTACCTTCAACGAAGGCATCAGCACCGTGACCTACACGGCCACCGACGGCACCAACACTTCCACTTGCTCTTTTAAGGTCCAAGTGACCAATCCGGATGCTCCGACTATCAGTTGCCCCGCTTCGGTAGTAGTCAGCCCAGGCAATGCGTGTACCTATACTTTGGTGGCCAGCGACTTGAGCGGGGTAACTTACACCACGCCCGTGTCTTGTGATCGAGGGGTGCTTACTTATTACAACAGCAGCGGCACTCAGCTGGTAGTTGGCACTTCTACTTTTGGCCTGATAAACACTACTTTGACCGCCAGGGCCACCGACGATTCGGGCCGGACCGGCACTTGCACCTTTAATCTACAGGTAGTAGACCAAACTGCACCCGCCAAGGTCAGCTGCCCGCCGCAAACCGTTGCCATCAACAGTGAGGCGGGCGTTTGCGGGGCCAATCCAACTTGGGCCGCACCCGTCTATAAGGACAATTGTAGCCTAATCATTGACATTACCCGGAGCATCACTGCGGGCGCAAACACGCCCAACACCGCCGTGGTGACCAACAACAACGGCGGTTTCTTCCCGGTCGGCACCACTACCGTGAACTACATTGCCAAGGACAGCCCCACCTCTCCATACATCAATGTGGATTGCTCGGTGGTCGTCACCGTGCAGGACAAAACGCTGCCCAAGTTCAGCAACTGTCCGTTGGAGTTAGTGGTCTTGAGTACTACCAGCGGTTGTGTGGCCAGCCATACTTTGCTCACGCCAGTGGTGACGGACAATTGCCCGCCTGCTTCCGTGACCATACCCGCCTATCCTGTTACGTTCACGTTGAGCGGGGCCACCACTACGGCCAATCCGGTGCCCTACAACGCTGCCAACAGCGCGGTCACGCTCAATCTGGGCAGCACCACCGTGGTCTATTCGACCGTGGATGATGCCGTGTCCAGCAACGCAAGCACCTGTACCTATATCATTCGGGTGGTTGACCAGACCGCGCCAAGCATTATCTGCCCGGTCAACCAGAACATTGTTGCGAACGGCTGCTCGGCAGCTTCTGCCCCTTGGATGGACCCAGTGTCCAGCGACAACTGTGCCGGAATAAGCAGCTTTGTTGGGCCTACCGTGGTCAGTAGCCCTAACCCGGTGACCATCACTGGCACCAATACTGGCCGAGGCGGAACTTTCCCCAGTGGAAGCACCATGATCCGCTACACCGCCACGGATAATGCTTTCAACGTGGCATCCTGTACTTTTACGATTTTTGTGCAGGAAAACGTACCCCCCACCATCACCTGTCCGCCCACCCTTACCGTATCCACTGCCTCCAACAGTTGCACCCGGTTGTTCGAGCCGTCCATCTTGACCAGTTCGGCCACTGGCTCCGACCTATGTTCGAGCGTGACCTTTACCAATAGTTTGCAGACCAATCCGGTAATCGTGGGCGTTGGGGGCGGATCAATCAGATGGACGGCCACCGATGCTTCCGGTAATACGGCCATTTGCTCGCAGCTAATCATTGTGGCTGATTTGGTGCCGCCGGTCATCACTTGTCCAACGCAGCCCTACACCTTTGTCATCACCAATGGCAACACCTGTGTGGAGAACGGCAACAATAGCACTTCTTTCCCAACCTTTACTCCTCCCACACCAACTGCTACTGACAACTGTCCTGGTTCTTTAACCGCTATTATACGCACTCCAGGCCAACCTGGCCAGTATTGCGTTAATACAGTGAACTACATACAGTGGCAAGTCAGCGATAACACTTCTACCAGCACCTGTTCGCAGCAGATTATTATTCAGACACCCGGTGCTACCGCTAC
>JAYUXG010000241.1:0-4482 GCA_043753125.1 Saprospirales bacterium
TGCCAGCCTTTTCAGCCGGACTATATATTTACTATTTTGCAGGAACCACTTTCCCGGCAATCCATCCAGGCTTATGTGGATAGCATTGTGCGGGCCGCGCCGGGCAGTCGACTGTTGCTAACCGGCGCGCAAGTGTTTATCAATCCGGTCCAGCTGCCCGATAACGCGCACAAATTGAGCAGCTTACAGGAGACGCTGGAATTTTTGGACAATTTGGTGGGACATCAGAAGGTGCGTAACGGAGCATAATCATGTTGTCTGATCTACCGGAACCGCCTTGGCCATAGCCCGAAACCACAATAGATAAAACAGATAAAAGGCTACCCCAATGGCCGTCTCAATGGTGTATTCCACCAAAAACGAGACAAAGATCATGATTTGAAACGCAGAGAATAAGTAGAACCGCCGGGAGTGCGCCTCCGTCAGTGGCGTTACAAAGGCCACCATGCTCAATAATAGCCCCAACAATCCGGTGCCAGCGAGTAAGTAAATGAATTGGTTATGCGGCAACTTAGGTGCAACCGTGTAGGCCGGGAAACGCCGGTTCACCACCCGCTGGATTTCCTTTGGCAAATCGCCGGCCCCTACGCCCAGCATCGGCCGTTCGCGCCACAGTTCCAGGCCCGCCGAGAGCGATATCCAACGCTCGGAATCGGAGTAATCGTCGCCCTCGTTTTTTTGATACTGCTGCCAATCATAAATCATGTACGAGACGCGCTGTTGCAAGCTAGGAATACTGCGCAACGCCAACCAGGGGATCATGGCGATGAGGGCCAGAGCGGCTAGTGCCACTCCCCAACGCCGCGTGCGTACCAAAAAACGCAGCACGGTAAACAGCAGCGCGGTATACAAGGCCGCTATACCACTGCGCACGGACAGGAAATGCAGGAAACCGAACAAAAAAACCACCGCCACCGCCAGTGCCCTACGTTCCCAATCGTATCGCCAGCGGAACCGCTGCGCCCAGAGCCAACCACCCACCAAAACGCCGGTGGCCAGCAGCAGGTTGAAACGAATATGGTTGCGCGGCACCGGGATCGGGCGACCGTGGTTCAGCCCTTCCAGGATTACTGCGGCATTCTGGGAGAAATGTATCCACACCCCAATGCAGGTCAAGACCAGCATCCAGACCAACCCGTATAGCACGAGCTGGTAGCGGCGTAACGTCAAAATCGGCAGGTTGGCAAAAGCCCAAGGCAGCACCAGAAAAGGCAAGCGCACTCTCGTCCGTTCTGCCCAAAAAGAGAGGTCCTCCGACCAGAAAAAACTGCATGCTGGCACTAACAACAATAATGAAAGGACCAGCAGGACGGGCTGTTGCATCCAGCGGCGCAGCGACTGTTGAAAGCCTTGCCACCAGACATTTTTGCCCGGTGCCACGGTCTGGCGTGCCTTTTCCAACGATTCCCAACCAGCGGCCAGCACCAGTCCCCACATACTCAGCGAAAGCACGAAAGGCGAAAACATCATGCTCAGCACCAGCAAGATAGCAGCGTAGAACGTGAGGTCAGCCGGGCCAAATCGCCGTTGGGAAAGAAGAAAGAATACGGACATCGGCTAATAATTGGGCAATGGGCAATAAGCAAATGGCAAAAAAGCAAGGGGCAAACGGTGTGTAGCGGCATCTCGATTTGCTAATTGCGTGTTGCCGACTGCCAATTGCATTTTGTCGCCAATTCCCCTTGCATTTCGTTGCTATGCGGCAAAGGTAGCGCATCCGGCGGGTGTGGCCAACGTCTGTTGTCAGGATGATGGCTATGTGGCGGCCCGAGGGAGGCCGACTGCCGAAAAGTGGACGGTTCAACAGACGGCACTACCGCTTTGGACGAACTTCCCTACTTTTGTTGCGTTCTACTATCCACACCATGAAACGCAACTATTTGTTTACCCTGATTTTGCTAGCTATGCTCCCCCTCACTGCCTGTCGGGACAATGCCGCTGCCAGCGACCAGGGCTTAGTCGTGGAAAGGCCCACCCCGGTGAGCAACCCTAATACCGATCCGATGCTGCTTCCCAATACCGGGGAAGGCAATCTTGAAAACCTGGTGGCCGACTACGAAAGTAAAGACCGGGGCATCTGGCAGAAACCCGATATGGTTATCTCGCTACTGGGTGATCTGGAAAACAAGACTGTGGCCGACATTGGTGCCGGTACCGGCTACTTTACCTTTCGGTTGGTGCCAAAGGCAAAAAAAGTAATCGGTATTGACATTGACCGACGGTTTATTGATTTGCTGGACAGTGTGAAAGTGCGCCTGCCGGAAAAATATCGCCACCGTTTCGAGACGCGGCTGGCCAAGCCGCAAGACCCACTCCTGGCTCCGGAAGAAGTGGACGCGGTGATGATCGTCAACACTTATGCCTACATCGATGACCGGGTGCAGTACCTGCGCACCCTTTGGAAGGGTATTGTCCCCGGCGGCCAGTTGCTGATCATTGATTTCAAGAAAAACAACTTGCCCATCGGCCCACCTGACAAGTACAAAATCGCCTTGAGCCAAGTCGAGCGCGAACTGTTGACAGCGGGATTCCGGATTCATAAAATTGATAAGGATGCACTGGATTACCAGTACATTGTATTGGCTGAGAAGCCGGAAAAGGGGTTATGAACTATGAACTTAATTTGGTTTGTTTATAAAGTACTAAGTACATTGTAAATTAAATATATTGAGGATGCGAGTATTTGAGTATTTGACCAAACACTTGATTATCAGGTAAATGATCAAATACTCGATTCTTCAAATACTCAAAGAAACTTAATTTACGGTGTACTAAGTAGTATTACTAATTCGATTTTTATGCCTCAACCACCTCAACAATTCTGAACCCTCTTCAATTTTTCTCAACATCCTCAACATTTTCTCAACATCCTCAACATTTTCTCAACCACCTCAACATTTTCTCAACCACCTCAACAACCCTCAACCATTCATAGATAATGCGCGGTTCCTTGAAAATATTTACTTGGTTTGGCATTCCGGTGTACGTACACTGGTCGTTTGGCCTGATCTTCCTGTATATCCTTTGGAAAGCCAATGAGCAGTCATTTTCTACCAATGAGACGCTTTGGATGACCGGACTATACATGGCCTTGTTTGGCTGTGTATTGCTCCACGAGTATGGGCATGCCCTCACCGCACGACGCTATGGCATCCGCACCCGCGACATTGTGTTGCTGCCCATCGGAGGAATGGCACGCCTGGAGCGGATGCCCGAAAAGCCAGTGCAAGAACTGGTGGTCGCCATCGCCGGGCCAATGGTCAACTTGGTGATCGCCCTGCTGCTGGCTATATCGATTGGCCTCTTTGCCCAGCCCGACCAATTGGAAGCCTTGCGATTATCGGTGCAGGCCGAGGCGGCGGGGGAAGTATCGGAGGGAACCGGCATCGAAATCACCAAGGTTTTGCAATACGGCATTATGTTGACCTTGGGCAATCTAGTGTTGGTAATCTTTAACCTGATTCCGGCTTTTCCGATGGACGGTGGCCGGGTATTTCGCGCCCTTCTGTCCATGCGCATCGGTCGGCCACGGGCCACCAAGATCGCCGCATGGGTTGGTCAGGGCATTGCCGTCCTGTTGGTGGTCTGGGGCATTATGGAGGAAAACTACTCTTTGGGCGTGTTGGGCCTTTTTGTTATCTATGCAGCGCGCAATGAGAACACGCAGGTACAGACCGACGATATGTTGGGGCGCTTCACCGCCCGCGATCTGGTGCGTCAGCAGTACACGCGCCTGCGGGGCAACGACTGGATGAAGGATGCCATCGAGCTGCTACAACACGGCTTGGAGCGCAACTTTCTGGTGTTCGATATGTCTGAAAAGCTCATTGGCGTACTGGAAGAAAGCGAGATCATCAGTGCCACGGGCAAGGCCGACATCAGTGCCGCCGTGCAACAGTACACCCAGCGCGTAGAGCTGGTACCCTCCTCCGAATCGCTGCGCTACGTCTACCATCTGCTGCGCCAACGCGGCCACAGCCTGGTGGCAGTTACCGAGAACGATGCCCTGCTGGGGGTGATTGATGAGGCTGGTTTGCAGTACTTTTTGAGTCGGCAGGGGAAACCCTAAGCAAAGGGCAAACATGGCAATGAGCAAGTAAAAAATCAAATATTTATGGAAGCTTGATAACCATCGTATTTCATCGAACCCAGGGCTTCCCCTTTGCTCCTTGCATATTTGCCCGATTGCTTGTTGCTTTTTTGCCTATTGCCCAGTGGACCCCTCTTCCACAAAATACATCGCTACCAACCCCTTGTTGTGTACCTCTTTTTCGCCCCGGTAAGTCAGCCGAAATTGATCGCCCAGGGCCTCCGCTGTAGTGCTGGAAATATTGACCCGGCCCGGTTCGCCCAGTTCTTCCAGGCGGGCGGCCAGGTTCACCGCATCGCCCCAGATGTCGAAGGCGAACTTGTTTTTGCCGATCACCCCCGCCACCACTGGCCCGGTATGCACGCCAATCCGCATCTCCCGGAAGACGGCTT
>JAYUXG010000242.1:0-1724 GCA_043753125.1 Saprospirales bacterium
ACGTCGGCCTGGCCCTGGCGGTCTTTCTGCTCTACCTCAATCTGTTTCAGATCTGGCAGTACAACCGCACGATTGTCCATTACTACGACATGAACCGGCCGTATTACCAAGCCGTTTTTCTGAACGCGCACCCCACGCCGCTGGATATGTCGCTGCTGGACACCAAGGAGCGGCTATCGAGCGAAGAGGGGTTTTCCCGACAAACCTTATTTGCCTCCGACTCCACGGTGCAGATCAATGCCGCCAAACAAGCCCAACGAATATTTTTGGAAAGCGAACTTTCCGCTTTGCCGGGTGGACAGCCTGAGCGGGAACACTGGCTGCGTATCACGGCCCAAGTAAACTCGGCGCACGGTGCCTACGACAGCCACTTGACCACGCGGCTGGTTCTTGGCGACCAAACCAAGCAGACCACCTGCCGACTGGAAAACGGCATTTGTGAGCCGGGGGCTTGGAACACGATTGACTATTATTTCTACCTGCCAAATGACTACGCCACGGGCAAACTAACTGTGCTGGCCGAGACCAAGGCGCAGGCAGATATTTTTCTAAAAAACGTGCGGGTAGAGGCTCTCACCCGTTAAATCTTGGCCTGCTTCCAATGCCGTTGCGTTCGGCGCGTTAAGAGGCTGTTTTAAAACCCCTTAATGGGCTGAACGCACTGCCTTTTGCCGCTATATTTTACCTTATTTTTAGCGAATAGGCTCGGCTAGGCACTAAAAATAAGCCTTTGTCTATCGCCAAAATTCAGCACTTTCTCCTCCATCCGGGGTTTTAAAACAGCCTCTAAGGGTGCTTTGATTATCTTTGTCCAAATTAGGGGTTGGATTGGTTTGTCGTCCACCCTCTTCCACCTCTATAAATCCTTATCAGCCAGCACCTTAACTCCTTTCCCATGCATATGCAAAAACTTCTCCTTTCCACTTTTTTTTTAGTCCTTTTGCACCAGTTTGCCGTTGCCCAGGACAAGCATTTTACTCAGTTCTATGCCGCGCCGCTGACCCTCAATCCTGCCCTGACCGGTGCCTTCGAGGGCCGCTACCGCGTGAGTACTATTTACCGCGACCAGTGGAGAAAGGTGCTGGACAATCCGTTCAAGACCTTTGCCTTGGCCGCCGACCTGCGTTTTCCTTCGCGCCGCCGCTCGTCGAGCAAGGATGCGGTCGGTTTGGGGCTGGTGTTTTTCAATGACAAGACCGGGGTGATCGATTTCAGTACCACGCAGTTGGCTCTTTCGCTGGCCTACCACAAGGCCTTGGGCGCCAATGATCGGCAGTACCTGAGCCTGGGTATCCAGGCTGGCCTTACCCAGCGCAACGTGAACTATGCCTCACTGACTTTCCACGACCAGTTCGACGGTTTCACGGGCTACACCATGGACACGGGCGAGGATTTGCCCACCAACAACTTTTCTTTCAATGACTATAATGTGGGTCTGAATTACATGGCGGAAGTCGGGCGGACGGGCCGCATCTACGCGGGCGTGGGCCTGCATCATTTCTCGCAGCCAAGAATCTCTTTTTACGAGAACACGGCACAAGGCGACCGCCTCTACCGCAAAATATCCGGTCAACTCTCCGCCAACATCCCGCTCAACCGGAGCGGCCGCGTGTCGATACTACCGCGCCTGTTGGTGGCCACGCAAGGCCC
This sequence comes from Saprospirales bacterium, assembly GCA_043753125.1. Taxonomy (GTDB): domain Bacteria; phylum Bacteroidota; class Bacteroidia; order Chitinophagales; family Saprospiraceae; genus M3007. The sequence continues at coordinate 1,651 of JAYUXG010000242.1, forward strand.
GCACTTGGAGGTGAACGCGGGGACCAACTTCCGGGTGGCGATGGGCCAGTACGGTAGCACGGCTATCCACTTCG
>JAYUXG010000243.1:0-4467 GCA_043753125.1 Saprospirales bacterium
TATCATTGACACCACCATCAAAAACGGACAGTCCGTTTTCCACGCCGTTGCGGCTATCGCTCATATGCCAGCACCGACAAAGGCGGCTGTATAGTTACAAATCATGAAATTCCGAGCTATTTTTTTGTTCATGTTCTGCCTTTTAGGCCTCCATACTGCCTTCGCTCAAACGGCCGAGGAAGCGGCCATCATTAAAGTCTGCCATGAAGAGACCAAGGCATTCCTGGCCAATAACCCCGAGGGTCAAAAACCCTATAACAAAACTGCGCCTTATAATAGGTTGCTGCTTTCGCTTCTGGATGGCACCGTGGGCGCAACCGGCGGCGACCTGCCCAATGGTGATGCCATGCCCCCCCACCTGGCCCGCCGGAATGACCCTGACCACCAGTAACCACAACGTCCATGTCAATGGCAATATGGCATTTATCGCCTATGATCAGGCCCTTGGGTTTCCGGACGGAAATAAAATGCATCTCCATAACCTGACGGTTTTAGAAAAAGAAGGCGGTAAATGGTTGATCGTGGCACTCACGGTCATAGAGTATAAGCCAAAATGATGACCAGCGTAGTGAGTGCGTCATTCCCTTTTATGGGCTGGCAGATAAAGTCACCTTCTGGTGTCCTAATACGTTTCACCCATTCTATATGAGCCTAAAACCAAATGAGTACCCGGCAGGAGGACTGGATGTCCTCCTGCCAACAGGCGAACCCAACCCTTGAAATTAGTACATTTGGTGTTGGCGGAAAAATCATTGAGGAATCGATTATCTATGTTTCAATTCAGAACCTCTTGCCCCGACGACAGCACCAATCCCTGGCAGACGCTGTCGGAACGAGAGGCCTACGCTAACCCGTGGATTCGCATCAGCCACCGCGAAGTCCTCAACCCCTCCGGCAATCCCGGTATTTACGGGGTGGTCCACTTCAAAAACGTAGCGGTTGGCGTGGTGCCGCTGGATGCCGACGGCTACACGTGGTTGGTCGGCCAGTACCGCTACACGCTGCAACGCTACACCTGGGAAATCCCCGAGGGTGGCGGCCCGTTGGGCACGGACCCACTCATGGCGGCTAAGCGCGAACTGCTGGAAGAGACGGGTATCACTGCCCACCGTTGGACACCCTTGCTGGAAATGCACACTTCCAACTCGGTAACCGACGAATACGGGGTGGCCTACATCGCCCAGGAGCTCGAAATGGGCGAGGCGCAGCCGGAGGAAACCGAGCAACTGCACCTGCGGCGGCTGCCGTTCGCAGAGGTAGTGGACATGGTGCTCAACGGCGAAATCACCGATGCGCTCTCGATGATCGCGGTGTTGAAAGTCAATGAGTGGTTGCGGCAGGGCATTATTTGATAAAAAGCGGTACGCAACGGGCAAGAATTGCAATAAGCAATTGGCAAACAGTGGTCGAATGACTGGTGTTTGCCCTTTTCCTTTCTGCCTTTGCTGGTTGCCAATTACTTTTACCCGCCTTTTTTAAACAGCATTTCCTCAAAAGCACGCCATACCGGGTCGCCGGGCAACTGGGCTTCCAAGTGAATCCGCCCGCCCGACACGGGATGGTCGAAGGCCAACTTCCAGGCGTGGAGATGGATAGAGCGGTCCGTGTTGCTGCGCCGAAACCCATATTTCACATCGCCCTTGACCGGACAACCGATGGCTGCCAACTGGCTGCGAATCTGGTGATGACGACCCGTAATCAGTTGAATATGCAGCAGATGATAGCGATCGCTGCTGCCGATTAGCCGGTAGCGCAGCTCCGCGCGCTCGGTGCCGGGCGAGTCGTTGGGGAGAGCCATCACCGTGTTTTTTCCTTCCTGCTTGCGCAAATAATGGACCAGCGTAGCCTCCGGTTCGGGCGGCAACTGTTGCACCACGGCGAGGTACTGCTTCTCCACGGTTCGCGCCTGAAACTGGCGGGAGAGGGCCGTCATCGCTGCTTTCGATTTGGCAAACAAAATAATGCCGCTCACCGGCCGGTCAATGCGGTGGACCACCTGCAACGGATGTTTGCAATATGCCTCGGCCTGGCTTTGAAAAGTGGGGTCGGCCGTTTTATCCGGTTGCACGGCAATGCCTGGCGGCTTATTGAAAGCGATGAACTGGTTGTTTTTGATGAGTACGTCGAGCATGGAAGTTGGTTGATCGGTTGATTAGGTGACTGGTTAATTAATTGATTAAATTGATTGGGTGGCATTTTATTCTACTTCCTCATAATCAATGTATTCTCCATTCTTACCCAATTTGTTCTCTTCCGTATTTTTTTTACCGGACGGTGGCATGGGTGGTCGCCTGGGGAGCAGCCACGGACGCAAGGCGTGGTACAGCCACCAAAAAGCGAAACAGACGAAAAGCCATTTGAACACCATGAAATGATCTGGTAAAAGTGGAAATGGGGAGAATGTTGTACCCTCCTACGCCTGAAAAAGGCTGCGGCGGGCAAAGGGTGGAGAAACATTGATCGCCCACCCATTATAAGTTCATTCTGTTCAAAACCACTTTACGTTGACTATAATTACCCTTGTCTTTTTCGCTCTCTGCTTATTGCCCCTGGCCTGTTGTCTATTGTCCTTTTCCCTCACGTTGCCGTCGCACTCTCCGACGCTGGTTTTTCAAATATTTTTTTCAAAAATGGGTGGCTAAACACTGCAATCAGGATAATGACCACGCCCAGATAGAAATTGGGGCTTAACGTTTTGTCCTCCCGGAACAGTATTGCGGCCAGTATCACCCCATACACCGGCTCCAAGTTGATGGTCAAGTTAGTGGCAAAAGCGGAAATATGACGCATAGCCAATAACGTGAGATAGTACGGCAATAGCGTACACACCCAAGTCAGGATGCCCAGCCAGAGCCAATCGGACGGCTGCGGCCACACGGCCAAGGTGGGCGTTTGCCAGAGAAAAAATGGCAGCATTAGCGATGTAACAAGCAGACCGCCAGACAGTTCCACCAAACTCATCACCAGCGGCGGCGGTGGGCTTTCGTCGATGATTTGTTTATTTAATGCCGAAAAGACCGCGGCCAACAAGGCCCCCAACACGCCAACCGCGAAACCCAAGCGCATCGTCCAGTCGATGTTGCCCACCACCAGGGCCATACCAGGCAGCACAAAAACGCCCAAGGCCAGTTCGTACCCTTTTATTTTTTGTCGCAGCAAAAGCGGTTCCGCAAAAGCGGCAAAGAACGAGATGGTGGCCATGGAAGCCACCGCAACCGAAGCATTGGCAATTTTGATAGCTCCGTAAAAACACAGCCAATGCACGCCCACCAGTACCCCAATACCCAGCAAGCGGAGGCGCATTTGCGGAGTGAGCTGTTTCAATTGTCGGAACGGGACCATCAACAGCAGGGTAACACAGCAGATCAGTACCCGCCACCAGACCAGCGACAGGGCTTGCAGCGAGATCAATTTGCCCAGAATAGCGGTAAATCCCCAGACGAACACACAACCGTGCAGGTATAAATAGGATCGTTGTTTTTCCGTCATAATTCCGCAAAAGTACTAGGTTTGTTTAGACGACATCCAAATTTACGACCTTTACGGGCCGCTGACGTGGATGTGACAGAGCCGTATTTACTCTTGACTAATTTTGCCCTTGCTGGCGCACCAGAACGCCGCCAACGCAACACTTGAACTGCCCATGCTTGATGGTTATCATCTTCTGACCCTGACCCACCGCCACACGGTCCTTGAAAACATTGGCCACGCTATGGCCAATGCCGATAGTATGGCCGAGCAATTGCAACGCTTGAAATCTGTCCTGGGTTGGGAAGAACTGCTCTACTTGGCCACCTGCAACCGGGTGATGTACCTTTTTTACACCCCCCAGCCCGTTGTGGTGGGGGCTTCCCAAATGCTGTTGACCACCTTGCGCCCCGACCTTACGGACCAAACTCTGGAAGAAACCGCCGCTGCTATGCAGTTGTTGCACGGTGCGGATGCTATTCGCCATTTGTTGGAAGTCGCTTCTTCCATGGATAGTCTGGTGGTGGGCGAGCGGGAGATCATCCGCCAATTGCGCGAAGCCTACGACCGGAGCCGGGCCTGGGGCCTCACTGGCGACCACCTGCGGCTGCTGCTGCGCACCACCATCGAGACGGCTAAAGAGGTGTATTCCAAGACTGGTATTGGTGCGAAGGCCCTGTCCATTGTGGCCCTCGCCTTTGGCGAAATGCGTAGGACTGGTTTGCCACTGGATGCCCGTATTTTGCTGGTTGGGGCTGGCCAAACCAATCAATTGTTCGCCAAGTTTTTAGCCAAGGCCGGTTACCGCCGGGTGACCGTCTTCAACCGGACGCTGGATAAGGCCGAATTACTGGCCACTGCCTTCGATGGCCCGGCCCTGCCGCTGGATGCCTTAGAACACTACTCTGCGGGCTTTGACGCACTGGTGGTCTGCACGGCGGCTATCCAAGCCTGGGTAACCCCTGCGCTGTACCGACAACTGTTGGCGGGCGAAACCAG
>JAYUXG010000244.1:0-10752 GCA_043753125.1 Saprospirales bacterium
TCGACGGGGAGGTTAGCTGTGATGGTCACAATGCCCCCGGATTGCGTGACCTGGATGTTACTTGGCGTGATGGTAATCGTCGCAAAACTGCCCGCAAACGCGGTGGAAGTGATAATTTGAAATGTTTGGCCGACCGTGGGCGTGAAGCCGAAAGCCAAGGTGAGGGTGCCGCCTTTGGTGGTGGTGCCGACCACTTGCACTTGGTCGAACTGTGTACAAGCCGTGGTGCCATTTATCTCGATGACTAGGGTACCAAGGTTGGTCAGGCCTGCGGAGAAACTGAGACAGCCGGGGGATGAGCCGGGTTCTAGGACACCATTAACTCCATTGGTCAGCATTCCCTGAATGGAGCCAGTGCCTCTCAAGGAGCCGTTGTTGTTAAAAGTAGAGCCGCTGAGCTGCGAAAAGATACCATTATTGATCAACAAGGAATTGTTGTTCAGGGTACCCCCAAATTTGTTTTCCAGAGCATTGGTGTTGGTAAAGATACCTGGCGCATTGTTATTCAGGGTGCCGTAGTTGAAAAAACTATAGGCAGTATTCAGCGAACCAGTATTGGTCAACGTGCCGTTGATGGTCGCCAGGGACATGTTGTTCAGGGTACCAACGTTTTTCAGTGTGCCGTCGACGTTTAGGGAGCTGGAACTGGTCAGTATGGCCCCGGCGTTGTTGTTCAGGGTGCCCATGGCGTAGATGAACAGCCCACCTCCGTTGGCTACATTGCCATTGTTGTTTAGTATGGCTCCGAATCCGATATTCAGCGTACTGCTGGTGTTGTTTAGGGTGCCATTGTTGGTCAAAATACTACCTCCAGGGGGGTTATTCAGCGTACCTGCGTTCCTATTGGTCAAGATGCCGTTGTTGGTCAGATCGCCGCCAGAGTTGTTCAGGGTACCGCCGTTATTGACCAGAGTGCCATCGTTGGTCAGAATGCCACTGCTGGTCAAGGAGAAGCTATTGGAAATGACTAGGCTGTCGTTTCCACTCACGGTTAGTGCGCTGCCAGCGTTCAAAGTTTGGGCATGGCTCAAGATTGCAGCCCCGGTACCATCGATGATAATGGCCGAACCAGCAGGCAGCGGATTAGGGGGTATAGTGTTTCCAGCCCATTGTCCCGCATTGGTCCAACTGCCTTTGCCTGTAAACGTGAAGGTGTTCTGAATGGGGGTGCCAGTAGCAGTAATAGTTACAATGCCCCCGGATTCCGTGAACAGGATATCGCTTGGTGTGGATTCAAAAGACAGGAAACTACCTACAAACGCCGTAGAAGTGATAATCTGGAACGTCTGTCCAACAGCCGGTGTAAAAGCGAAGTTTAAGGACAACACGCCGCCTTTGGTAGTGGTGCCGATGACCTGTATCTGGTCAAATTGTGTGCAGGCAGTTGGCCCATTGATGTCCATAGACAGCCGGTTGGTATTGGTGAAGCCTGCCTGAAAATAATAACAGCCGGGAATATTCACTGCGCTGCCGGGCGCGAGCGTCCCATTGTTGGAAAAGAAGCCCAAGTGCGAACCGCCGCCCCGCAGGATGCCGGAGCCAATGAGGTTAAGAGTGCTACCAATAGTGCCGTTGTTGAGCAGGGTGTTGTGGTTGTTCAGGGTGCCGGAGGAGGTGAGGCTGCCGGTATTGGTCAGGGTGGCGTAAATATGCAGGGTGCCGCCCGTGTTTATGTTGATGGTGCCCGCATTGGTGGCCGTACAATACACGTTGAAGGTCGAACCGCTGTTAATGTTTATGATGCCGCCGCTTTGATTGGTGACCCCGCCCGATACGCCCGTACCAATGTTCGCGTTGTTGTCCAGTGTGCTCCCCGATTTGTTGACCCAATTCCAGGCACTGCTAATCGTGCCATTGTTGGTCACCAAACCACCATTTTCGTTGTTCACCGCCCCAAATTGCTGTATATTGATGGCTCCACCACTGTTGTTCACCAAAGTACCGTAGTTGTCCACCGAAGCGAGCAAATTGCTCCTGATGATCGCCCCGCTGAAATTGGTCATGAGACTCCCGGCACTGTTGACCAATTTGAAATCGCTGAACACATCAATGGTGCCATAATTGTTGAACGTTCCACCGTTCGTGAAGGTGCGGCTTGGCTCCCCGCTATAAGATATGGTCAACGTCTTGCCCGCATTCACGGTCAAGGTGCCGTTAATAGTCCGACTTATGTTTAGGGTGCAATTGGCATCAATGACGATGAAGTCGCCGACGGGCAGCGGGTTGGGCGGGACTAGGTCGCCGACCCAAGTGCCAAAGCTGTTCCAGGTGCCTGCGTTGGCGAAGGTGTAAGTGGTCTGGGACGAGACTGTGGTGGCCAGACCAGTAAAGAGTAGCACCAGGAATGGGAGCGTAAAGTAGTTTTTCATTGTCGAGGAGATTTTTGATGGACGATTTTGTTGGTAAGATTGGTTTAATGGAATTGAGGTCGAGGCGAATGACCATACGAAGCCTGTCAGCAGGAGGGCGGTATGCCCTCCTGCCGGACGCTTCATTTGGTTTCTTGCCAATAAGGAATCTATGAAACTTAGTACAAAAGTAATGGGGCATTTTTCCGCCCGCAATCCCATAAAAGGGGGACAAGAACCAAGAGCCTCACCTTTTTTCGTAATTTTGCAAAAGCAGTTATTACCCTACCAACATGGCAAAGGAATTTACCATCACCGGCAAGTGCATCCCCAGCCTGAACTACATGGCCGACGTGTCGGACAAGTTTGAGGCCATCGTAAAATTGATCGAGGAGGGACGGTATTTTATTATCAACCGGCCCCGGCAATACGGCAAGACTACGATGCTGTTCCGCCTACTGCGGGCGTTGAACCAAACCACGAACTATGCCGCGTTCAACATCAGTTTCGAGGGCGTGGGCGATGACGTATTTCTGGACGAAACGCGTTTTTGCCCGATGTTTTTATCGCTGCTCGAGGGCGAAGCCCGGCAACGGGGCTACCCACATTTGATCGGCCTATTGGTGGCTGCCCAAGTAGAAACCACCTCCTTAAAACAACTGTCCGCCGTGATCACCGATTTGGCCCGGCAGGTCGGCAAAAAAATGGTCGTCCTGATTGATGAGGTAGACAAGAGTAGCAACAACCAATTGTTTATCAGTTTTCTGGCCCTGCTCCGGGACAAGTACTTAAAACGCGACGAGGTGGCCACTTTCCACTCGGTCGTCCTGGCCGGGGTACACGACGTAAAAAGCCTAAAACTCAAATTGCGCCCGGATGCCGAGGCCAAGCTGAACTCGCCATGGAACATCGCCACCACTTTCACAGTGGACATGAACCTGCAGCCCTACGAAATAAAACCCATGCTGGACGAGTACGCCGCCGAGCGGGGCGTGGCCATGGATACCCAACGCATGGCCGACCACCTGTTTTATTACACCTCTGGTTATCCATTTTTGGTCAGCAGGCTGTGCAAGATGTTGGACGAGGAGATGCCCACCATAAAGGCCCGCCAAACCTGGACGGAAGACGACCTGGATCAAGCGGTGGACCAATTGGTACGCGAGAGCAACGTCAATTTTGACGAAGTGGTCAAGAACTTGGAGAACAATCCTGAACTGTACGAGTTGGTAGAGACTATACTAATCCATGGACAAACCTTTCCGTTCACGGTACACGACCCCATCATTCATCTTGGCATATTGTACGGCCTTTTTGCCAACCAAAACGGACTGGTTATCCACAACCGAATTTATCGAGAGGTCATTTTTAATTACATGACCATGCGGGCCCTGCGCAGCCAGCAGCACTTGAACCGGGAATTTTCGGGCGCCTATTTGTTGCCCGGCAACCATTTTGACGTAGAAAAACTGCTGCTGCGCTTCCAAACCCTGCTGCGCGAGGAATACAGCAAAAAAGACCGCGATTTTTTGGAACGCCAAGGCCGTTTGATCTTTTTAGCCTTTCTCACCCCCCTCCTCAACGGACACGGTCACGCCTTCAAGGAGCCACAGATCTCGGAGGAAAAACGCCTGGATGTAGTAATCTCCTATCATCAGCACAAGTACGTGGCGGAATTGAAAATCTGGCGCGGCCCCAAAGCCCACAAGGCCGGCTTGGAACAGCTGGCCGACTATCTGGACCGCCAAGGCCTGAATGCCGGGTACTTGGTTGTTTTTGACCATTCGGAAACCAAGGAGTGGAAAACGCAGCGCTTTCGCGTCAAAGGCAAACGGATCTTCGCGGTATGGATGTAGGGGACTAATATGTTATAGCAATTCAAAATAGTTGAGCATATTTAGAGGGGTTCATAGATAGTTATTTACAACGGAATAGCGAGCCGGATCTCCGTCCCGGCACCTGGCGCGGACATCACTTCCAATGTGCCACCCAGTGCCGCTGCCCGGCTGCGCATATTCCGTAGGCCGTTGCCACCCAGGTTCCGCACCTCTGGCACCATATTTTTGGTTTCAAACCCCACCCCATCGTCTTTTATGTTCATTATCAATAGGTTGCCTTGTTTTTCCAGAGCTATTTCCACGCGCTTAGCGCGGGCATACTTCACGCAGTTGTGGATCGCCTCTTTGAAAATCAGGTAAAAATCCTTGCGTTTTCCCATCGGCAGCGTCAAGGATTCCACACCCGTGCCGACCTGAAAGCGCAACTCGGTGCCTACGTTTTCAAGCATTTCGGAGGCGTAGGCACTCATACGGGCCAGCAATTTTTCCATTGAGTCGTTGTCGGGATTGACTGCCCAGACGATGTCGCTCATGCTGTCGAGCGCAGCGCGGGCTTTGTCGCCGATATTGCCGAAGCGGGTTTGGTCCAAGTCTTGCAAACTATTTGGAGTAGATTGAGAAAGGATGCTGATACTGCTCAAGGTACTACCCAGATCGTCGTGCAAGTCGCGGGCGATGCGCTGGCGGATATTTTCCTGTAGTTGGCGGGCTTTGTTTTTCTGCCTTGTTTTCCAGACGTAAAATCCGCAGCCTAACAAAATGAGCAACACCAAAAAGCCCAGTAGGTACATATGGCGCAGCGATTTTTGTATGTCGATTTGCGCGGCGGTTTCGGCGTTGCGGAGATTCATTTCTGCCTGTTTCAGCTTTCGCTCTTTGTCGAATCCATAGTTTTGTTCGAGGATGGTCTGATCGCGCACTTTCCCCAAGTCATACACGCTATCGTGCAGCACGTCGGCCATTTTCAATTCCGCCACGGCCTGGTCCGCTTTGCCCATCCGGCGGTACACCTCCGCCAGCTGCTCGTGTATTCTGGCGGTTTCGAGCTTGTTGCCAAACTTGTTTGCTTGCAGCAGTGCGGCACGGGCATTGGCCAGGGCAGCCTGGTTTTCATCGCTGGATTTCGTCTGGATACTGCTTTTTAGGGCCAATAAACTGCCTAGTTCTATTTTGTTTTCGGTTTTGCGAGCGATGTCAATGCCTTTATCAACTGTTTCGAGGGCTTCGTCATATTTTTTCAACCCCAAAAAAGCAATGGTCAGGTAGTGCAGGTTGTTTATTTCCATACTGGTGGACTTCGCTTTTCGAGCCAAGGCCAAGCCTTTTTGGGAAGTAACCAGTGCCTCCTGAAAGCGGCTCAATTCACAAAGGGCCGCTGATTTGGAGCCCAGCAAATTAGCGCGCCGGGCATCCGATAAGGTGAATTTTTCGATTTTTGCATAGATGGCCAGTTCTTCCGCCAGAAAGTGTTGCAAACCTTTGATGTGGGCCAGGCCCATCGAAATATCAAAAACCAACGCCTCGTTCTCCGGTACCAAAGACTCCGCCAACGGCAACCCGGCCTGAAATTGTGCGGTGGCTTTTAAAAAATCGTTTTGCTCAATCAGGAATTGGCCGTAATTGTTATATATACTGGCTAATGCCAGGTCATCATTGCCTTTTTTTGCCAATTCGATGGCTTGCGTAAAAAAAGTTTCTGCGCGTGCTGTTTCCCCCAAGTTCCATAAGGCCTGGGCCATTTTATCATAACAAGCCTGCAAACTAGTGGTATTGCCCAATGTCCTATGGATGTCAATAGCTTCTTCCAATTGCTGTCTTGCTTCCGTAAAATGGCTCAACCGAATATTAAAGCCGGCCAGACTGGACAAGACCGTGGCGATGCCCGGCTGGTCATTGGCTTCCCTTTTCAATGCCAACGCTTTTTCATAATAAAAGCTGGATTTTTGAATATTCTCCTCCCCGAAAAGTACGCCCAGATTCATGCAGGTCCCTCCCAGGCCTTTCTTATCGCCAATTTGCTCCCGAACGGCATAAGCGCGTTCGTAAAACTGGATCGCCAACGACACATCGCCTTTGGTCTGGTGGAGTTTCCCGACGTTGTGCAGGGTTCGGCCTTCCAGCATCGGGTCGGCAAAGGCGCGGAGTTTTGTCAACGCGGACTCATAAGTATGTTGGGCCGTTGGTAGGTCCCGGTTGCGCAGGCAGGCATCGCCTTTCAGGTTCAGAGCGAGGATTTCTGCGGCTGCATCGCCGGCTTTTTGGGCAAAACCAATGCCTTGTTCGGCAAAATGGATGGCTTGCACCGCATCTTTTTTGGCCCAGGCAGTGCTGAGTTCATTGCAGATCTTTGCTTTTTCAGTGTCCGAACTTGCGGCGGTCAGCTGTTTCTCCAATTCCGGGATTTGGTTGGGGGTAGCAGTCTGGGCGGAGAGCGGGGCGGTGAAGATTGCCACAAACAGGAAGACAATTGGCAGGAAGCGATGGATCATGGCAGTAGACATGGTTTAAAAATTAACGTGTAAATATATAACCAAATCTCCACACGTTACTTTGCTGACCTACTTCTCCAAACGTCCTTCTTGATTCGCTCATGGCGTAGAAAAGGAGGCTGACCGGGGCCAAAAAAGCAGATAAAACCGCCAGAAGCGATTAAATACCAGCCAAATCATCCATAAAAATGGCAACCATTGCTGTTTCATTTGATTCGAATTGTTTCATTTGTTGCAGAGCCTGTATTATTCTATTGATTGTTCTGCCACCACCCGTACCACCCATTCACCCACCGACAGATCAAAGCCCCGCAAGGTAGCAATATCCAACTCCAGCAGTGCCGGATAATGGTGATACCCAAAATCCAGAATTTGCTTTTTTAAGACCTCATGCTGTGCTGCTTCGGTAGTGGCCACCACTACCGGGGCCTGCCCATCTTTAATCTGCTCCATGCCGACAATCATCTGCGCCGCCTGATTGCGGGTGTAGGTGCGAAACGCCCTGACTTTCTCTTCAGGCAAATTGGCAAAGCCTGGCTGGTGTGCCGAAGCGTATGCCCGCAGCAGTTCCGCCAACTCGACGACCCGACCCTGCCGCACCACTTGCTGGCGGTCCTGCGTCATCTCCGCGTCCAGCGACCCCCAGGTGCCCCTTTCGCCCGACCGTTTATCGATCCAGTGGCCGCTTTCTTCGTGGCGTTCTTCTTTTACCCAAGCCCGTGCGCTCCTTTTGCGACGGGTGAGGCCCACCGCCAAGAGGACGAGGATAACAATGCCGAACAATACTCCTAACATGGTTTTGCGTGTTTTGTCATCCCGATATTGGTTCTGTTTGCCCGTTGCCCATTGCAACTTTGCTCTTTTAATTCACCCCCTCCGGCACCAGCCTGTAATCCTGAAAATTACCGTACAAACGATGGCCCGGTGCCGCTTCCGTGAGAGCCTGTACCAAGTATTCTCCGCCGACATAGCAGCCCTTCCAGCTCTGCCCCAGACCCCCAAAGGCCTCCTCTTTGTCGCCCCGGCTGCGCAGTTTATTGATACCATACTTAAAAGCCCGCAATTCCGGTGCTACCCGCGTGACGACATCCCGGTTGTCCGTGGCGATGGACGAGACCAAATTGCCGTTGGAAATGTTCATTTCGTTGACCAATTCATCCAATGTGTCCACTACAATAAAGGTGTCAATGGGGCCAAAAGGTTCATTGTAGTACAAATGGGCATTCTTGGGCACACCTAATAACGCCATAGGGGCCAGGTACGCCGACATATCCTGACCAGATAAGAACATGGCATCGTCCAGTTCGCCCCGGTACAGTTTGACCGCCCCTTTGCCGAGCGCGTCGGCGATGTGGCCACGCAGTTCTTCCACTTTCCGATTGTTGATGAGCGGCCCGAAATCCACTATAGGTGCTTCGGTCGCGCCCTCGTCCACCAGCAGCGGATGGCCAACGCGCAAGGTGCGTACCGTGGCGAGGTAAGTGTCGAGAAACTCCGGGAAAAGGCCCCGCTGCACCACCCAGCGCGGATAGGCCGTACAGCGTTGCTTGCCATATTCGTAGCCTTTTTTGATCTGGGTAGCCAAATCCGCCCAATGGCTGTACTCCCAGATGCCGTAGGGGTTCAAGCCCTCCATTTCCAGCATATACCGCTTGCGATTTTCAATCAGATTGAGTGAAATGCCGCGCCCGTGGCTCTTGCCACCCACATAAGACACGGCCGCCAGACTGGGACTTTCGATGAGGGCCTCGCTCAGTTCGCCGCCCGAACCGCTGATGAGCGTGAACGGCAATCCCGCCCGGCGCGCCAGGGCCACCGCTAGGGAAAGCGTATGCAGACCCCCATCGGTGGGCACTTTGGCCACCACTGCATTGCCGCACAGGGCTTGGATGAGCATGGTGTGGAACAATACGCTCATGGGGTAGTTCCACGAGGCAATGTTGCTGACCACGCCCAGCGGTGGGCGGTTTTGCTGAAAGCCCTCGATTTTGTCCAAATACCACTCCACGCCCTCGATGCAGCGATCTACACTGATCCGCGATTGGGCCACTGGCTTCCCGATCTCCCAGGTGAGCAGGTAGGCCAACAGGTCGCGGTGTTGGCGCAGGGCGGCCAGGGTAGTGGCGACTTTAGCCCGGCGCGTATCTAGGTCAACTTTGCGCCAGTCGGCAAATTCGCGGGCAGCTGCTTGTACCGCCTGTTTGCCTTCGGCGGAGGAAAGCATGGGCAAGAAGCCCAGTTCGGTGCCATCCATGGGCGACAGGTAGGGCCTGGCGTGGCCACTGTTTTTCCATTCCCCGGCGATGTGATTCAGCACGCGGCCTTCGCTATCAAACATTTCAGGGGCAATGGTTTTCAGTTGCGAACACAGCAGTTCCCAGCGGGCAGCAGGCAGGATAATTTTTGACATGGACGGAAGAATAGTTGTACGGTGGACGGTTTATCTGCCGTAGCGCACAACGCGCAGGCAGGTTTGAGCATCTGTTTAAAAAAGTTTTCGGGCTGCAATGAAAGGTTTTTTGCGAAAAACGGCGTGTTCCGCCAGGTTATGTTTTATCAGTATCGCAAACTTCGCTCTTTAATACCTCCCCAATATTTCCAAACCTTGTTCGTATATCCACGTTTCATTGGTCAAATGCTACCTTTGCCCGCCTTTTTCAAAACAGGCATCGATCCACTGCTACACATGGCCACCATTAAGTTCCATTTTGAAGATAAAAATACCCCGGCCCAAACCGTGACGGGCAGTTTCCAGGATATGTCGATTCTGGAGATCACAGAAGAGTACGATGTTCACCTCAACCACAACTGCGGCGGCGTCTGCGCCTGCTCCACTTGCCATATATATGTGGAAATCGGCGAAGAATGCATCGAAGGAATATCCGACAAAGAAGAGGATTTTATTGATCGCGCCTTTAATCCGCGTCTGGAGAGCCGCTTGGCCTGCCAGTGCATCATCCTCGACGAGGCCGCCGAAGTGACCGTCACCATCCCCGATCAGCGGCGCATTATTGGACACGAACACTAACTTTAATTATGAATTATTTACACGATTGAGTGGCCTGCTTTTAATATCTGTTGTTTAAAACGAGGTCATGTATTCTAGTAAATTACATAATTCTACTTATTGCTCTATTATCTTTCGCTAAATTTCCAAAAATACCATGCTTGAAACCCCCAATTCATAATTCATCATTAGTAATTCATAATTATAAACCTTGGCTTTTCAGGATTTTGACAATATGCCCATCAGCTGGGCTGACCACGAGGATGTCGCAATGGCCCTCTATGACCGCTTTGGAGCGGACTTCAACGAATCCAATATCTACCGCGTCCGCTTTACGGAACTGGTCAACTGGGTGCTGGAAATCCCCCACTTTGAGGGCCTCCGCGAAGAATCCAATGAAGCGCACCTGGAACAGATTCAGGCCAAATGGGTGTACGAATGGAGATCCAACAACCAGTAATCGTTCCGGAAGCCCGCCAGCTGACGCCGGAGGAAAGTACCGTAGAGCTTGTCCACCTGTTTGATAAGATGCGGGCAGTGAAGTCTTTTGTGCTGGACATAGATGGGGTACTCACCGACAACATGATTCTGGTCACCGAGGCTGGCGAAATGCTGCGCAGCGTCAACGTCCGCGATGGGCAAGTGATCAAATGGGCCATTCGGGCCGGTTATTCGGTTGGTATCATCACGGGCGGACGCTCGGAAGGCATCAAAAAGCGCTTTACCGATCTGGGCGTGGTGGAGTATTATTCCGGCATCCAGGAAAAATGGTCCGCCTTTCAGTCTTTCCTGCAACGCAGCGACCTGCTCCAGTCCGAGGTTTGTTATATGGGCGACGACCTGCCGGATATACCCGTACTGCGTAAGGTGGCCCTGGCCTGCTGCCCGTCCGATGCGGTGCCGGAAGTGCTGGAGATTTGCGACTACGTATCGCCATTGCGCGGTGGGGCAGGTTGCGTGCGCGATGTGCTGGAGAAGGTAATGAAACTACAAGGTAATTGGCCACAAATATGACAGCGGGAATGGTTTTTTGTGAGGGTGCCAACAGAGCGTTTTTTTTCAAAACGCTC